>JALWYT010000304.1 GCA_026992705.1 Thiotrichaceae bacterium | reverse complement strand
TTCTCGTTCCCAAGTTCCAAGGGGCAACCACAAGGGATTGCCCCTACAAACAATGATGTAGGGGCAATCCCTTGTGGTTGCCCTTTGGAGCTTGGGAAGGAGGATGAACGAGGATGATTAATTTTTGTTTGTGTTAATAAATAAGGAGAAATGAGTAAAGATGCGTTTTAATGTTCCTTTAACAGGCGGATTGATTATATTGTTGTCTGCTTTACCTTCGATTAGTTTTGCCGATAGTTTAAATACTGGTAATACGGCATGGATTATGACGGCAACGGCGTTAGTTCTATTTATGACTATTCCTGGACTTTCGTTTTTTTATGGTGGCATAGTACGCAGTAAAAATGTTTTGTCTATATTGATGCAATGTTTTGCTATTACTTGTTTAGTTTCTATTTTGTGGGTATTTTATGCTTATAGTTTAGCCTTTGGGGATGGTAATGTTTGGATTGGTGATTTGAGTAAGGTGCTTATGGCTGGAGTTGGTGAAGATTCTATGAGCGGGAATATTCCAGAAAGTGTTTTTTCTATGTTCCAATTAACCTTTGCTATTATTACGCCTGCTTTGATTGTCGGTGCATTTGCGGAGCGTATGAAATTTTCTGCGATGCTGTTGTTTAGTGCTTTATGGCTTACGATTGTTTATGCTCCTGTGACACATTGGGTTTGGGGCGGTGGTTGGCTACAAAAAATGGGTTTGTTAGATTTTGCTGGCGGAACGGTGGTGCATATTACTGCTGGTGTGTCAGCGTTGGTTGCAGCACTGATTTTAGGTAAACGTCATGGGTTTCCTAATACGGCAATGCCGCCTCATAATTTAACTATTACAGTAGCTGGAGCTGGTATGTTATGGGTAGGTTGGTTTGGCTTTAATGGTGGTAGTGCGTTGGCAGCTAATGGTGATGCGGGTATGGCGATTATGGTGACACATATTTCTGCGGCTGCGGGGGCGATGGCTTGGATGTTTATAGAATGGTTTAAATATAGTAAACCAAGTGTTTTGGGTATTGTGACTGGTATGGTTGCAGGCTTAGGTACGATTACGCCAGCATCTGGATTTGTGGGACCAGCAGGGGCTTTGGTTATTGGTTTTACGGCGGGAATCGTTTGTTTTGGGGCGACTAATTATATTAAACGTGTACTCCATATTGATGATTCTTTAGATGTATTTCCTGTGCATGGTGTTGGTGGCATATTGGGTACGCTATTAGCAGGTGTTTTTGCTTCGACTCAGTTGGGTGTTTTCAGTGGACAAGGATTTGCTGAGGGGATTTCGAGTATGGGGCAACAAGTAGGGGTTCAATTTGTAGGTGTTATGGCAACATTGGTTTTTAGTGCTGTTGCTACGTATATACTTTTGAAGTTGATAGATGTGCTAATTGGTTTGCGTGTTACTAAAGAAGAAGAAATTGAAGGTTTGGATATTGTACTCCATGAGGAACGGGGTTATATTCTTTAATTTTGTAGCAAACCCGACAATTTCCTTAATGTCTACATAATAATTATAAAGGTATTGTAACATTCTTATTCATTTTCATGTATTTATATGTTTGGAATTATTTTTGCATATTCAGAAATCAAGCTAGTGCAACTTGAACTTTGAACTAGGTTTATTGTTTTTGATAATTGCTAAAACTGAGGATATAAATTCATGAAAATGGTAACCGCCATTATTAAACCTTTTAAGCTTGATGATGTACGCGAAGCTCTTTCTGAGGTTGGCGTACAGGGTATTACGGTAACAGAAATTAAAGGCTTTGGTCGTCAACAAGGTCATACTGAACTCTATCGGGGTGCAGAATATGTGGTCGATTTTTTACCGAAAGTGAAAATTGAAGCTGCGGTGAGTGAGGATCATCTTGATGCAGTGATTGATGCGATTAGTAAAGCTGCAAACACTGGTAAAATCGGGGATGGTAAAATTTTTGTTGCTGCACTTGAGCAAGTCATTCGTATTCGTACTGGTGAGACTGGTAGAGATGCACTTTAATAATTGGAGAAGATTCAAATGAAAAAAATCTTGTTTACTGTTCTTCTAACAGTATTACCTTCTTTCGCCTTTGCTGAAGATAAACTCTCTTCAGGAGACACCGCTTGGATGCTGACTGCAACTGCGCTGGTGCTATTTATGACAATCCCCGGGCTGTCTTTGTTTTATGCTGGTATGGTGCGTAGTAAGAATGTTTTATCGGTGTTGATGCAATGTTTTGCGATTACATCATTGATGAGTGTGCTTTGGGTTGTATTTATCTATAGCCTCGCTTTTACTAATGGTGGTGAGAGTTTGAATGCTTGGATTGGTAGTTTGGATAAGGCATTTTTAGCGGGTGTCACGGTAGATAGTTTGAATGGTACGATTCCTGAGACGGTTTTTATGACTTTCCAAATGACCTTTGTTATTATTACACCAGCTCTTATCGTGGGTGCATTTGCAGAGCGTATGAAGTTTTCTGCCATGCTGATCTTTATGGGATTTTGGGCAACTTTTGTATATGCGCCAGTCTGCCATTGGGTGTGGGGCGGCGGTTGGTTAGGTGATTACGGTATTTTGGATTTTGCTGGTGGCACTGTTGTACATATAAATGCTGGTATAGCTGGCTTAGTTGCGGCTATTATGTTGGGCAAACGTAAAGGTTATCCACAAGTGGCAATGCCTCCGCATAATTTGACTTATACTATTATGGGTGCATCTATGTTGTGGGTTGGTTGGTTTGGATTTAATGCTGGTAGTGAATTAGCAGCGGATGGTGTAGCAGGTATGGCAATGGCTGTTACTCAAATTGCGACAGCCGCAGCCGCTTTAGGCTGGATGTTCAGTGAATGGTTGTTACATGGTAAGCCTAGCGTACTTGGTATTGCATCAGGTGCGGTTGCTGGTTTAGTTGCGATTACGCCAGCTTCTGGTGCAGTAGGCCCAATGGGAGCGTTGGCAATAGGTGCAGCAGCAGGCGTAGGTTGTTTCTTTGCGGCGACTCGTTTAAAACGTGTTATGGGATATGACGATTCCTTAGATGTTTTTGGGGTACATGCTGTGGGTGGTATTATCGGAGCTATTTTAACTGGAGTCTTTGCTGCTACGAGTTTAGGCGGTGCTGGTTTTGGTAAAGGTAATACAACAATGGGTGATCAAGTTTTGGCACAGTTCATTGGTGTTGCAGCAACGCTTATCTTTACTGTAATTATGACTTTTATTATTTTGAAAGTGATAGATATGGTTATTGGCTTACGTGTTGATGAAGAACAAGAAAGTGAAGGTTTGGATATTGCGCTTCATGAAGAACGCGGTTATATTATTTAAGTTTCAAACTTAATTATTCTATTCAGACGCGATTATCGCGTCTGTTTTATTTATAAAAAGGAAAGATTTTATGAAATTAGTTACAGCCATTATAAAACCATTTAAACTGGATGATGTACGAGAAGCCCTTTCAGAAATTGGTGTGCAAGGTAT
>JALWYT010000303.1 GCA_026992705.1 Thiotrichaceae bacterium | reverse complement strand
GTTGATCTAGCTCAGGAATCAAGTATCGGGTAATAGGTTCTAAATTTGTCGATTAGGGCAATCAAAACGTAGCAGGCTTAATACTTTGAGTGTGGCGTCTTCATGGGGTCATTGAGGTATTTCATAAAGTGGTCAAATAATTCCTGTTTGCCGACCATGGTAAAATCATCAGGGCTAGGGGTTTTTATTACCATTCTGCAGAATACGTTCGTAGATATCTGCACTGAGGTCAAGATAATACGGCACACCTTCACTATCTTGAATAATGTGATTTTGGATTTCTTTATCCTCAATACCGCAGGATTGTAAAAAATCACGGGAATCATTATCACTTAAATCGTCAATAGGGTGCTACTGCAAATAGTCTGCCCATACTTCATTATCCTCTTGTCAGACTAGTTTCTCTCTACCGCAGATAACAAATAATACCTTTTTCAAGCCAGCAAGCAGCGAATCACGAAGCCATTTGTCTTCAGTAAGGTGATTGCTTTGCCGACGATTTACTTTTCCCCAAAGTGCTTCATAGGTATCCAGAAAAATTACGATTTCTTTAAAGGCATATTCCAATGCCCTTAGCCCAATCGAAACCATGCCACCTGCGTCATTGGCGGTTGCAATAGCATCCGAGACCAGCCCGCCTGCTTCTATAAATAGAGCTAGCTGTTGCAGGCAATGCTGATACGATTATTACTCGAAATTTACGAGATTTTAAATGACCGCAATTACACATCGCATTGATGAGGAAAGGCATCATCGTTTAAAACAAATGACACTACACTTAATCATTTGATCTATGAAATCAGCTCGCTGTGTTGTTAATAGGGTAACTAATATCGCTTCTGATATAATATATTATTAAACACCCCTTCTTTTCCAAATATAATAAATAGCTGGGATAACAAATAACGATAGCAGTGGAGCTGTTACCATGCCGCCGATCATGGGGGCAGCGATGCGTTGCATGACATCGGAGCCTGTGCCTGCTCCTAGCATAATGGGGATTAGACCTGCGATAATAACGGCTACGGTCATTGCTTTTGGGCGGACTCGCATGACTGCTCCGTCGTGGATGGCAGATTTTAGGTCTTGTTTGGTTTGTAAATGCCCTGCGGCTTTGAAATTATCCAGTGAGTTGTTGAGATACAGTATCATAATCACGCCAAACTCTGCGGCAACACCTGCTAGTGCGATAAAGCCGACGGTAACGGCAACAGAAAGGTTAAAGCCCAGCAGGTATAGATACCAAAATCCACCTGCTAAGGCAAAAGGTAGCGATAGCATAACGATTAATGCAGGCACAATATCTTTGAAGGTCATAAATAATAATAAGAATATAATCAACAAGGTCATTGGGACTAATAGCTTCATTTTTTCTTCAACCCGCAAAATATATTCATACTGCCCTGCCCATGAGACAGAATAACCTACAGGTAGCTTTAATTGGTCGTGTAGGGTTTGTTGAGCAACTTTCATGTAGCTACCTAAATCAATGCTTCGGTCAATATCAACAAAGATCCAACCATTGAGTCGGGCATTCTCAGTTTTTATCATGGGTGGTCCTTCAGTGATGCGAATATGGGCAACACGAGACAAGGGAATATGTGCTCCACTTGGGGTTACAATGGGTAGTGCTTTGAGCTTGTCAATACTGTCACGGACATGCCTTGGGTAGCGTAGATTAATGGGATACCGCTCTAGCCCTTCGACGGTTTGGGCAATATTCGCTCCACCCACTGCGGAGCCAATAACTGCCTGAATATCGGCAATATTTAAACCAAAGCGTGCAGCGGCAATGCGGTCAGGAATAATTTCAATATACCGCCCACCTGAAACTCGCTCGGAAAAGACGGAGGATGTGCCGGGTACGGCTTTTATAATCCCTTCGATTTGTTTGCCGATTTTTTCAATTTGTTTTAAGTCTGTACCCGATACTTTAATGCCCACAGGCGTTTTTATTCCCGTTGCTAACATATCAATACGGGTTTTAATAGGCTGTACCCATGCGTTTGTTACCCCCGGGATTTTTACTCTGGCATCAAGCTCTTTGATAATTTCATCTAAATCAACACCTTTTCGCCATTCCGATTTGGGTTTTAGGGTGATGGTGGTTTCAATCATATTTAATGGAGCAGGGTCGGTTGCGGTATCGGCTCGACCCATTTTGCCAAACACACGCTCAACTTCGGGAACGGTTTTGATTAATCGGTCAGTCTGAATTAATAGCTCTTTTGCTTTGCCAATGGAGATACTTGGCAAGGTTGTTGGCATATAGAGCAAATCACCTTCTTCCAATTCGGGCATAAATTCAGAGCCGAGTTTAGATAATGGCAACCATGCTGAAATCATTAATAACAGCGAGAGGAAAATCGTCAGCCAAGGCTTCCACAGGCAGATTTTTAATAAGGGTTCATAGATTTTAATTAAGATTACTGAAATCGGGTTGCTACGTTCTTTAGGGAGTCGCCCGCGAATAAAGTAGCCCATTAAAATAGGTATTAATGTGACAGATAAGGCTGCAGCCGCCGCCATTGAATAGGTTTTAGTGAAAGCCAGCGGGGAAAATAAACGCCCTTCTTGAGCTTCTAAACTGAAAATGGGAATAAAGCTCAGGGTGATAATTAATAATGAGAAAAACAGCGTTGGGCCAACTTCTGCCGCCGCTTCACCAATCACTTGCCAATGTTCTTTGCCTTTAGGCATTTGATTATTGTGTGTTTCTTTCCAATGCTCTAAATGTTTATGGGCATTCTCAATCATTACAATTGCCGCATCAATCATCGCTCCAATGGCAATGGCAATGCCGCCTAATGACATGATATTGGCGTTAATACCTTGCCAGTGCATGACAATAAAGGCGGTTAATATACCTAAAGGCAAGCTAACGATAGCCACCAAAGCGGAGCGAAAATGGAATAAAAAGAGAATGCAAATTACCGCAACCGCGATAAATTCTTCCAATAGCTTATGGCTTAAGTTTTCTACCGCATTGCCAATTAATTTAGAGCGGTCATAAGTGGTAATAATTTCAACCCCTTCGGGCAAACCTGCTTTGAGTGCTTCGATACGTTGCTTGGTTTTTTCAATCACTTTGAGGGCATTTTCACCATATCGCATAATTACGATGCCACCCACGACTTCGCCTTCGCCATCTAAATCAGCCACTACGCGGCGAATTTGTGGTCCAATTTTCACATTGGCTAAATCACGCAATAATATTGGGGAGCCTGTTTCTTTATTGAGTGCAACGGGTATGGTTTCAATATCTTCCACACCCCCTAAATAGCCCTTGACGCGGATTTTATATTCCGCTTCGGCAAGCTCCATAACCGAACCTGAAGTTTCTTGATTAGCCCGCTGGATGGCTTTTTTAATTTGCTCGATGGGAATATCAAAAGCTCGTAGGCGTTGCGGGTCAACGGTGATTTGATATTGCTTGACCATTCCACCAACGGTTGCGACTTCTGACACACCTTCTATCGTTTGCAATTCATATTTTAAGAACCAATCCTGCAAGCTACGCAATTCAGAAATATCGTGCTTGCCGGTTTTGTCTACCAAAGCGTATTCATAAACCCAGCCCACACCTGTTGCATCAGGTCCTAGCTGCGGTTCTACACCTGCGGGTAGTTGACTGGCGGCTTGGCTTAAATATTCCAATACCCGCGACCTTGCCCAGTAAATATCGGTACCATCTTCAAAAATCACATAAACAAAGGATGTGCCGAAAAATGAGAAACCACGCACGGCGGTTGTTTTGGGTACAGATAACATTGTGGTCGTAATAGGATAGGTAACTTGATCTTCAACCACTTGCGGGGCTTGTCCTGCATAGCTGGTTTTGATAATCACCTGCACATCAGAAAGATCAGGAATGGCATCTAGTGGGATTTTCTTTAAGGTGACTAGCCCCCAACCTGCCAATATTAAACATAAAGCAATCACTAGAAAGCGGTTGGCAATCGACCAATGAATTAATTTCGATAACATCAGCCGCCTCCTATTCGCTCAAGCGTCGAAAGCTGGCTTGTAAATTGCTTTCAGAGTCCAATAAGAATTGGCTGGATATAACAATTTTATCGCCTTCTTGCAAGCCTTCTAGCACTTCGGTTTTGCCGTTGGATTTAATACCTGTGCGAATACGGACAGGCTGGTATTTATTTTCGCCAACCACTTTAACCACTCGCTTGCCATCTTCTGCCAAAATAATCGCTTCATTGGGAATGACTAAAGCCTCGCGGACGCTGCCTTGGATATTGACATTGGCAAACATATTGGGCTTAAAAATCCCTTTGGGGTTATCAAACACCAATCGCACCCGTAAGGTTCGCGTCATTGGAGCCAGTTCAGGATAAATATAATCAACACGCCCTGTGTAGGGCTTATCGCCCAAAGCTTCTACGCGGATGGTTACGGGGTTGCCTTCTTTGACCCAGCTAATTTGATGCTCAAACACATCGACAATAATCCAAACGCTGTTTAAATCTTCAATGGAATAAAGAATCGTGCTAGGTACAACATACATACCTTTTCGTACATCTAATTTTGTTATCGTACCACTGGTTGAAGCATAAACAGGGATTTGTTTAATGGATTTTCGGGTTTGGGTGATTTTTTTGATAATGCTTTCAGGAACACCTTTTAGCCGCATTTTCAGCTTGGCTGATTCGATAAGGCTATCCCTGCCTTTTTCTGAATATAAGCTTGAACCTTTTAATGCTAGTAAATAATCTTCTTGTGCGGCAACTAAATCAGGTGAGTAGTATTTGAATAAAACACTGCCTTTTTTAATATATTCCCCCTCCGAGCTTGCAGTAATGCTCTCCACCCAACCTTCAGCTCTTACATGCACATGCTGACGCTTATCTTCATTGTAGCTAATAAAACCGACCGTTCGGATATTGCGTGATAGCACTTCTTTTTTGGCGACGGTGGTTCTCACTCCCATGCTTTGAGCAATATTATGTTTCACTGCAACCGTTGGGTATTCACCTTCATCATCGCTATTTGCTTGATTATCTTCTTCATATACAGGTACAAGATCCATACCCATCGGGGATTTACCGGGCTTATCGCGTCGAAAAGTAGGATCCATCGGAGCAACCCAATAAAGTATTTTCTTTTCTTTTTTCTCTGTGGCTTTTTCGCTAGAGCCGCTAGTTTTTGGGGCTTCTTTTTTTACCAACTCCATGCCACAAATTGGACAATGCCCTGGTTTATCCCTGACTATTTGCGGGTGCATAGGGCAGACATAATTGGGGTCAGCGTGCTTTTTGGCATGTTCCAGAGCAGTTTCTTGCTTTTCAACAGGCTTAGGAACTGCTTTCTTAACCAACTTCATCCCACAAATTGGGCAATTCCCCGGCTTGCCGCGTACTATTTGCGGGTGCATGGGGCAAACATAATTGGGATCTGCATGTTTTTTATCATATTTTGGTACTATTTCTTGGCTTAAAGCAGATAAAGATTGTTTAATTTTTGTAATAATATTTGGATTACTGTAATAAAAGTAAGTTATTGTGCCAACTAAAGACACAAATATAATAAGAAAAGTCAATATTTTTTTTATCGTTTTCATAATAAAATCACATAGATTGAATTTATATTGATAGCAAATATCATGATCTACAACACAACCGTGCTGACTCTCAGGATATAGCAATGAACTTATTCTGATTCTTTAACATGGCTTCGCTATGTAATAACAAACTAAGCCAAAACATAGACTCAGATTTAATGAAGATCTAAGTGACAATAGGAGGGCGATAAATATTATCTATACGCTGTGAAAAAATAATAGGTATGGAATAAATAATAATGAGATATATATTTTTCTGAAAAGATAAATATCCAAAATTTACTGGCGATAAACTACTTGTAGTACAATGATCACACTGGCACTTTATGTGCTCATGAGACACTTGCTTTATGTCTTGTATATTATCATAACAAGCTAAAGGTGATGATAGTTTTTTCTCAGAATAAAACTGTAATATTTTCTCTTGCTTTTCTAAATGATTGACACAACAACATGGACTCGCCACCGATAAGATCGGTAGTAATATTAAAGTAATGCTGATCAATAAGTTTACGAAAAAATTCATAAGCCGATTTTATACTGATAATTTTAACAATACGAATAATATTATTTATCAGATGAGTTTTTTTTATCCTTAGTTTGATTTTTATCAAAGCTAAATCCACAAGTATCTTTTACATGACTAAGCTGCTGCTTTGTACGAGGAAACTTTCTACAACTCGGTGGGCGAATAGCATAAATTGAGCAATATTCTTTTCCATCTTCTGCTGTTTTAAGAAAACTACAGCGAAAAGGTAGACGACAACATGCACCACAATGATTGCATTCACCAGTGCGATTTTTATCAACAGGTAAAATTGAGGTAAACAGTCTTTCTATTTTATGACGCATGAATATCAATTACTAAACAATAAGGCGGATGTATTTTAATGAAAATCAGGAATAAATCTCTTAATTTTTTTAAATAGAGCATAAGTATCATACTAATCTTTCCTATTCCAAGGTACTTTCACCCTTTCTTAATGTGCTGTACGATAGTCTTGAGCAAACAGTTTGAGAATTTTTATGAAAGTTACAGTCCTTTATTTTGCTGGTTTACGAGAAAGCTTGGGTAAAGCTCGTGATGAGGTTGTTAGCGATCATCCGATTACTGCTAAGCAAGCGTGGGTGATGGCAACGGGGCGGGATGAGATGCCTGATAATGTGTTGATTGCGATTAATCAGGATTATGTTAAGGCGGATGCGGTGTTGACTGATGGGGATGAGTTGGCATTTTTTCCGCCCGTGACGGGGGGCTGATATGCAGTATGATATTGAGATTACCGAATCTGCATTTGATCCTTGGCAACGTTTGGTGACATATCAGCAGCAAACGATGCAGGGGCGGACGGATTATGGTGCAACGGCGGTATTTGTTGGCACTATGCGGGATTTTAATGAGGGGGATTCGGTAACAAGTATGACGCTGGAGCATTATCCTGCTATGACTCAAAAGCAGCTTTCACAGATTGTGGTAGAGAGTTTTTCCCGTTGGGATATTCAAAATGCCTTGATTGTTCATCGTGTTGGCAACATATTACCCGCAGAGCCGATTGTTCTTGTTGCTGTTTGGTCTGCCCATCGAGCAGAGGCATTTGATGCTTGTCGTTATTTAATGGAAGACTTAAAACACAAAGCCCCTTTCTGGAAAAAAGAGCAATTAATTGAAGGTACAAACCGTTGGGTGGAGAAAAACACATGATGAAAAAGCCAATAATCCCACACTATAAAGCTCCAACAACTGCGGCGATTGAGTCTGCATTGCCGATTTATACCGCAGATGAAAAGCAAGTGGTGATTGCAAAAATTAAACAGCATTTAAAAGAGCAAGATGCGGTTTTAGTTGCTCATTATTATGTGAGTGAAGATTTGCAACAGTTGGCGGAGGAAACTGGCGGTTATATTTCTGACTCTTTGGATATGGCTAAATTTGGCAAAGAGCATCCAGCTAAGACGGTTATTGTTGCGGGGGTTCGTTTTATGGGGGAAACGGCGAAAATCTTGACCCCTGAAAAACGGGTGCTAATGCCGACACTGGAAGCTGAATGTTCCTTGGATTTAAGCTGCCCTGCGGATCGTTTTAATGAGTTTTGTGATCAATACCCTGAGCATACTGTTGTGGTTTATTCTAATACCAGTGCTAAGGTCAAGGCTCGAGCGGATTATGTCGTTACCTCAAGTATCGCGGTTGATCTGGTTTCTTGGTTGGCAAGTCAGGGTAAAAAAGTTTTGTGGGCTCCTGATCGCCATTTAGGTCGATATATTGAGAAAGTAACGGGCGTGGATATGGTTCGCTGGCAGGGCGATTGTATTGTGCATGATGAGTTTAAGTCGCGTTCGCTTGGCAAATTAATAAACGAATATCCTGATGCGGCGGTATTGGTTCATCCTGAATCACCTGATGAAATTATCGCAATGGCGGATGCTGTTGGCTCAACCACACAAATCATCAAAGCCGCTCAAGAATTGCCGAATAAACGATTTATTGTGGCAACCGATAAAGGGATTTTCTATAAAATGAAACAAATGGCTCCTGATAAGGCGTTTATTGAAGCTCCCTCACATGGTGAAGGAGCGACCTGCAAAAGCTGTGCTCATTGCCCTTGGATGGCGATGAATGGCTTGCATAATTTATTGCATGTTTTAGAAACAGGGGAAAATGAAATATTTGTTGATGAGGCTATCCGCGAAAAAGCCCTTAAATCAACCCAACGAATGCTAGACTTTGCCGCAATGCGAAAGACCTAATTGATAAGCAGCAATTAGGGCGGCTTTTAGCTCTGGTTGCTTATCAATATCGTCTGTATTTAATGTTTTTTGGGCAATGCTGTTTAATGCTTGGCTGAGTTGCTTGTCTTTTAGGGCTTGACTAAAGCCTGCAAAATCAAATTGATTATCCTGTAAATAGTCAGCCGCAAGTCCCGTGGCATCGCTAAATTGAATAGGCGTGGCTTCCATTACCTCAAATAAATAAGAATAGGTGTCGATATTATTCGCCTGTGCAATGGTTTGATGCAGTGCAGTAAAGTCTGAATTTTGAGCGACAAATTGATCTAAATCTAACTCGATGGAGGGATGATAGGTTTCCCCTCTAAATGAAAAATCGACTTGGGCTTTGATGGTGTTTTTCATGGTTTTCCTGTGGTTGATGGAGGTGCTGCAATCTAGGAGCTTGTCTATCCATGCATTAGCACTGTTTTGAGGTTTTGCTACGATAGACAACGCAATGCGTTGTCTCTACGGATAGGTGTATTGCTCGGATAACGATAGCATAACCCCATTGTTCTTGCGGAGCTAGGAGCTTAAATTTGCAAAAAATCCTTTAAGGAAGCTCTGATCAAGTCAATTTGTATTTAACCATAAAAAATAAACTGTAGCCTGCGTGAAGTGCAACGTAACGCAGGGAATTTTCACTGTAATATCAGTATGTTAAGATAGTGGTATATTCCCCGCATTCCGCAAAGCTCCATGCGGGCTACAAATGTTATATTTTTAAAAAATTCAGGACTTAATCAGAGCTTCCTTTAAGTATTGTTCAATCTCGGTTGCGGTTGTTCTTGAGGCATTTGCTGAGATAATTCCTTCCGTTAAGCTGCTGCCTCGCAAGCCTAGCATATAACGGATAATCAGCATGACATCTTGTTCTGCGGTGATATTGCCGTCTAGGTCAATATCAAGATGTGGGCTGATTGCCGCGATATTGCTCTCGATGCTAGCAATATCTGCATTATTATCAAGCAAACCTGCTATTAAATCATTTCCACGCAAACCCTGAACATAACGATAAATCAGCATACCATCAAGCAGGGCGGTGGCTCCTGTGGGTGTTTGGCTGACGTTGATATTGATCTGCGTTGGTGTTGGGTTAAGCCATTGGCTGAAATATGGGTAGCTGCGGTCAAAGCGTCCATAATCATCAGGAGCTTGCGGTGCTGAGCAGAAAGATGAGCCGCCAAATAATGCACCCACAAGATAATTAACGCCTTGCTCTGTTTTCCACAAGCCTGAGCCACTACTGCCGCCTGCGGTAATACCTTCTGACCAGACAACACTGATAAAATTACCGTTGTCATCAGGGGTGACTATTAAAGAACCACCGCCTAAGTCGGTAATCTTTTCAAAATGCTGAAAAACACCTTTGCTGTATTTTTTTACATCACCGTTGGGGTGGTGTAATCCAACGACCACATCATTGCTTTGCAAAGGTGTTAGTGTCCAACCTGATAAACTTACGCCTGCTGGTGGGTCTGTATTTAGTTTGATAAACGAGGTATCACTTGTTGCGGAGTGTGCTAGTAAAACCCCGCCATTTTGAGTGGTGGTAAAGTTTGCAGAAAGTTGTGTGCTATTGCATTGTGTTGTCCGATAAAACCAATAAAGCTCCATTGATGCGGCACTGCTGGCATTATTAATACAGTGGTTTGCGGTTAAAAAATAGGGGATTTGCGTGCTGTTATCGGTATCCGCTAATAATGTCCCGCTACATAAATAGCTATTACCATCTGGTTCGGTATAAATATATTTTGCCACCGCTTTGGCTGTGTCTTGCCATGTTTGTGGGGCACACATGACATTGATATTACAACTTTCTGAGGCGGCACGGATGGATGGAATACTCGACTTGCTCAGCGGTGTGCTGACATTTTGAAAAAGGTGTGAGATTTGCGGAATGCTTAGCTCAAGCTCGCTAGGCTTTACTGATGTTGGCAAATAAATCTCTATACCGATTTGCTCCCCCTCAATGCTAGGTGACCAAAAGTGATTACCTTTTTGGGCAATTGAATCTGCGGTATAAGTCGTTACCGCTTGATTAAGCTGGCTGGGCGAGAAAAAGCGTATTTCAACACCATCGGGAATATGTTTGGCATCAAGCAAAACTCTCAGGCTTTCGGCTTGGTTTGATTGGATAATAATGTGTGCAATACGCCCCGTTGATATATTCGTCCAATCTAAGGCAGTAAAATCAATACGACTTAGCTTACGGCTTATGCCGACTTGCATGGGGCGTCTTTTACCTGCTGGTTGAATTTTGGCAATTTCTTCGGCAGATAAATTAGGCAAAGATAAGCGTCTTGCAGGCTTTAAATGTTTAATTCCTGCTTGGATGCTTCGGATTGTTTGTTTCTTTTCGACTGCCCTGGTTTTTGTTGGCGTAAAGATTTCAGGCTTAACTTTTAGCGGTTCCGCAGACTGTGTATTAACAAGTAGCAAACTTGAAGATAAAAGCAGGCTTATTATTATTTTATTTTTCATTGTTTATTGCCCTTTAGCGAACAAGGTATCAAGATAGTTTTTAATCGCCGTACTGGTACTACGGCTTGCAGATGAACCAATCGCATTATTGATGAGTGCATCCCCTTGATAGTTGGAAAGATAGCGAATTAACAAAACCCCATCCGTTAAGGCATCGGTACTGCCATTGCCATCAATATCATAGCAACCACTGGCTAACTGTTGAGCAATATAGGTTTGAATATCATTAGCGGTGATACGGCTAGCATCAGCAGCAACCGCATTTTGGATCAAGGCACTATCACGATAATTCAGCAAATAGCGGCTGAGTAATATGGCATCTTCATTGATGCTAACTTGGTTATTTTTATCAATATCAAAGCAGACATCATCATTATCTTTAATCGTCAGGCTAGCCGTTACATTTTGCGAGACTTGATAATTGCTAGCTGCTTGCAGGCTAATGGTAATATTTTCATCATTTTCAACAAGCGAATCATCTATTGTTGTAATAGGAATACTTAATTG
>JALWYT010000302.1 GCA_026992705.1 Thiotrichaceae bacterium | reverse complement strand
ATTATATATTTTTTATTGAAACTTAGATACTTGTTAGAATTTTATAGGGAAAAAATGCTTTTTTTAGAGTTCCCAGCCAAAAATATCTTCTAGTTTCAGTAATAAGCGATTACGTTTGTCTTTTTTAGTCAATTGATAATTAGGATCACTTTTTTGTAGTGCATCTGCTACAGGTAACCAAGATTGTATTGCCTTCGGGTGTGAGCCAGTAAACAATTTGAATGTTTTAGCATCAGCCTGTGTATAATCAATTTTGTTTTGAGTAGCTGTACTATTCCAATATTTACTAACCTTTTTAACTTTTAAGTTATGTTGTTCTTCGGAGCGAACCCAACCATAATGATACATTGTTGCTCCTGTATGAGCAGCATAGGGGTAGCGTCCTTTCTTATTTGATTTTAATACTACCCAAAACAGACCGTCAGGTGCATAACTACGAATACTATTTTTAATAATTCGAGCTTCTCGTCGATAAAAAGATGGTGACCAAATATAGGTATTTTTATTGCCATAAAAATGTAAATAGTCGAATGTTAATGCCTCCACTCGGTCATCATGTAGATATTTTTCCATGGCAGAATGAATCTTAGGAATATCATTTTCATGAATCACTTCATCACCTTCAATATAAAATGCCCAGTCACCTGTTGTACTATATTGGGCAATCATCTTTTGTTGCCCATAAACATAGCCGCTAACTTGCATATTCTCATTCCAAGGGCTTTCAATGATTCGAATTTTGTCACTACCAATTGCCTGGATATTTTTTAATGTATCATCTTCACTTGGTCCGACATTAATGACAAACTCATCGACAAGTGGTAACACTGATTTAATGGATGCAATATAAGGGTAGCCTAATATCTCGCCATTGCGGATAAAGGTAAATGCACTGACTTTCATTGTTTTTCCTAGTCATTTAGATCATCTCATTTTACATCAGAACAAATTATGAAGATATGCACAAGCAAACAAGCATTAAGAACGCAAATAAAACATTGGCAATCCCAGCATAAAACTATTGCCTTTGTGCCAACCATGGGAAACTTGCATGCAGGACATATTGCCTTGGTGGAACATGCGAAAACATTGGCAGATAAGATTGTGGTTTCAATTTTTGTCAACCCTACGCAGTTTGATAAAGCGGAGGATTTGCAAGCCTATCCACGTACCATGCAGGCAGATCAGCAAAAATTAGAGGCTGTGCAAACTGATTTGCTATTTTTGCCATCAGTTGAAGTAATGTACCCTTCACTGACTGATGTTTGTACAGTGCAAGTGCCAGCATCGGCGAATATCCTTGAAGGTGCATCTCGCAAAGGGCATTTTGCAGGCGTGGCAACTGTTGTTGCTAAGCTATTTAATCTCGTTCAACCGAATATTGCTGTATTTGGTCAAAAAGATTTTCAGCAATTAATGATTGTACGACAAATGGTTGCTGATCTGGATTTTGATATTGATATTATTGGTCTACCAACTGTAAGAGAAGCTGATGGTCTGGCAATGAGCTCCCGTAATGCTTATCTTTCGGAAGATGAACGAGTGAAAGCCTCAGGATTATTTAGGGAAATTGATAAAATTCGTCAACTTATTGAGTGGGGGCGAAGTGATTATTTAAATCTACAAAATGAAGCCATGCGTAACTTAGAGAAACAAGGTTTTGTTCCTGATTATATTGAAGTTCGCCGACAACAAGATTTGCAAATACCGAATAGTGATGATGGTGAATTAGTCATTCTTGCTGCAGTTTGGTTGGGCAAAGCTCGTTTAATTGATAATATTGCTTTTGAAATAAACCATTTTGATTACTCATAACTACTCAATGATATTTACTATGTAGGCTGGTAAGTAATTAATTGATTATTCTGGCTTAGGTAGTAGGGATATTGCCTTAGCACTTACAGGGGTGTATTTATAGCATCCTAAATAATCAATTACTTACTAGCTTACTACAGAGTCGTTATGATTAATTAATATTGCCTTGATCAATCTGGTACTTATCCCCATAATTGCTTTTATGACAGGTAAAAAATCATTAGGAAACCCTATGGAACTCACATTATTAAAATCTAAATTACATCGTGTATTTGTCACTCATGCTGAATTGGATTATGAGGGTTCCTGTGCAATTGATGGCAACTTGCTCGATTTAGCAGGCATTCGTGAATATGAGCAATTGCATATTTACAATGTGGATAATGGTGAACGTTTCACCACCTATGCCATCCAAGCAGAAAAAGGTTCAGGGATTATATCGGTCAATGGAGCCGCAGCTCATAAAGCAGACGTAGGACATAAGCTTATTATTTGCACTTATGCTCGTTTTAGTGAAGCAGAAGCGGATCGCTTTGAGCCACACTTAGTTTATGTAAATGAACAAAATACAGTTGTAAGAGCATCACGCCGGATACCTGTTCAAGCAGCATAAGTCGTAAATAGCCACTTTGTTTATTGTGGCTATTTAAACGAAACTCTCTATCCGCTAACTTGATTACTAAAGTCAGCCCCCACGCTGGTAAATTGTTTAGCTTGCTCTAATTCTTTTGTTAATATGCGGGCAAGTGTTTTAAACTTTCGTTGCTCTTGTGAGCTAAGTAAGCCAACGGTAGGTAATTTAACTGTTTCAGGATTTACAGGTCGTCCTGCTATTTGATATTCATAATGAACATGATTGCCTGTTGAATTTCCTGTTGAGCCAACATAGCCAATTATATCTCCACGCTTAACACGAGAGCCAACACGAAGTCCTTTTTTAAAGGTACTCATATGCCCATAACGTGTCGTAATTCTACCTGTATGACGAATATCGATGACTTTGCCATAGCCACCTTTACGACCGCGAAAGCGTATTATGCCATCAGCGGTTGCATGAATGGGAGTACCACGTGGTGCAGCATAATCTACTCCTGTATGAGGACGAATAGTATGAAAAATAGGATGTTTTCGGCGTGGGTTAAAGCGAGAACTTAATCGTCCACCTCTTATTGGCTTACGGTCAAATGTAGATTTACGGATTTGCGAGTCATTACCATTAGCAGAAAGAAATAACACCGTTCCATTATTTAATGTGTAACGAATTCGTTTGTAATGTTTGCTTTTATCTTTACTTTCATAAGATACGGCAAGAATGTTACGGCTAGAAATAATTTCTCCATCAAACTCAATATTTTCGTAAATAACGGCAATTTTGTCACCACGATGGAGTCGTCTGAAATCTACATCTTTTTTTAGTACTTTAGGGATACGATTAATAATACGAGGAGGGATTTTGACTTTAGCTGCATCATTAGCTAAAGAAGTTTTTATTGTAAAAGAAATATTTCTATTATGGAGTTTGACACGATTATTTGACCATTTACCTGTAAAATGATTACCTGAGCGAGAAATTATATAGGCTTTTCTATGATCAGCAATATAAATGATTTGTGTGATCTTTTTGCCAGATTTATGGAAAAGAAAGACGGAGTTAGGT
>JALWYT010000301.1 GCA_026992705.1 Thiotrichaceae bacterium | reverse complement strand
ATATAGTAGAGATTTGTGTATTATATTTTTTAACTAACATTCTAAAAATTAACCTATATTTAAATACCTGAGCTAATTAAAATCATCAAAAGTAGTAAAGAGTATCATTACTTTAAATTTTAAGCGATTTCGTGAAACTGAATATTATATAAGTAAGCATATTTTCCTTCTAACGCTAATAGCTCTTGATGATTACCTTGTTCAATAATTTCACCATCGTCCATTACAAAGATACGGTCGGCATTTTCAATAGTGGATAAACGATGGGCGATAACAAAGGTGGTGCGTCCTTTTAATAGTTCATCTAAGGAATTTTGTATATAGCGTTCTGATTCAGTATCCAGTGCGGAGGTTGCTTCATCGAGGATCAGAATAGGGGCAGGGGATAATATCGCTCGGGCAATGGAAAGCCGCTGTTTTTGTCCGCCAGAGAGCAGTACACCATTATCACCAATAACCGTGTCAAAGCCATCAGGTAGTTTTTCAATAAACTCTAGAGCGTGGGCGGCTTTTGCTGCCTTGTAAATTTGCTCCATAGGTAATTGTTTCATATCGCCATAGGCAATATTGTTGCGAATAGTATCGTTAAATAAAACAATATCTTGCCCGACATAGGCAATATTTTTACGCAGATTGTCCAGTTTAATATCCTGAATAGGAATATCGTCTATGGTAATTGTGCCTTGCGTATTTTCATAAAAACGAGCCAGTAGATTAACCAATGTGGTTTTGCCGCTGCCTGATTTGCCTACAATGGCGATGGTTTCCATCGGCTTGCTGACAAAATTGATATTTTTCAGGACTTCCTGCTCAGTATCGGGATAAATAAACGATACATTGTTATAACTCACCTTGCCCTGACAATCATCAAGTTCAAGTGTGCCTGTATCCGTTTCAATCGGGCTATCGAGTAGCTCAAAAATACTTTCACCTGCGGCAATCGAGCTTTGTAGTTGAGCATTTAGCTGGGTTAGGGTTCTTAATGGATTAAGTAGCAAGATCAATGACATAATAAATGACATAAAACTACCAGGGGATAAGGTTTCTAGCGTCGATGGTAGTGTAGCGATATAAACCATAATTGCTAAAGCAATCGAAACAATAAATTGAATAATCGGCAAAGTCAGTAGCTCTGTGACCAAACGCTTCATCTGAAACTTCATATTATCTTCATTGGCTTGATTAAAGCGTTTCGCTTCATAATGATTGCCATTGAAAATACGGATGGTTTTATAGCCATGAATCATTTCATTGGCGATATGGGTAATATCCCCAACTGAGCTTTGTTCCTTGTGGCTTAATCGTCTTAGTCGTTTGGATACATAATTAAAAATCAGAGCAATAATCGGGAAAATAATCAGTACGCTTAAAGCCAGTATCCAGCTCTGATAAAACATTAAACCAATTAAACCGACGACTGTGGCAGAGTCTTGGATTAATACGGTTAAACCGCGAACGCTGGTGTTAGCAATTTGCTCTGTATAATAATTGATATAAGCCAATAAGCTGCCCGATGTACGCTTTTCAAAGAATGAAACTGGCATATAAAGCATTTGGGTAAACACTTCATTGCGAAGCTTTTTGGTGATAAATCTGCCAACTAAGCCCATATAATAGCTGGCAGAAAACATGCTGATACTGCGGAGTAAAAAGATGCCAATAATACCCGCAGGTAGCCAGACAATAACTTCAGGATCGCGTTGTAATATGGCTTTATCTAACAAAGGACCAAGAATCCAAGCGAATAATGGCTGTGTGACGGCACTTAGTAGCATACTAATAACAGCAATTACAAGATATGTTTTATACTGTAATGAATATGAAATTAATCGACGATATACTTTTAAACCTGTAGTTTGTGTGAGTGACATACGAGGATATTATTTCCTTGATAGAAAAATAGTAAGCTATGGTAATCTAAAGGTTTGTACATACCAACTCCATAAATCAAATTACAGTATATTAGCGATATAATGCTGAGTAGTTAGCTTTTTACTGCTTTACAAGGAAGTCATATGAAAATTAAATGGATATTTGCCCTATTTTTACTTTTAACTTATTCCTCCACAACACTTGCAAGTCGTTTTATTGGTATGAATACCAACGAAGCCTTGTATTTAGATAGCAGTGTTCCTTTTGTTGATTTATTTCGTACTGCACAACCTTTTGACGAAGCCCCCAATTATCTAACCAAAGGCAATGTCATTTATGATCAAAATGGCTGGGTAAAAAACTTAAATGGCGGGCAAGCAGGGACATATTTTGTTAGATGGATGCCAGCACAGGCATTACCCAAAGGCAATTATATCGTGCTTTATGATGGCAAAGGAAAAATTACCTATGCCGAAGGAGCTAAACTAGAGCATCATACAGATGGCAAAGATATTATCAGCCTACATGCCAATAATAAGAATGAAATCTCTGCTAGCTTGATTATTCGAGAATCCGACCCTGCTGACCCCATACGCAATATTCGTATTTTGCTACCTGGGGGCATTTGTCGAGGCAATCCCTTTCGACGAGTAAATTCTGCCAGCGAATGTGCAACAGGGTTTATCCCCTTTGCAGGGCATTCCAAAGAGATTGTCTTTAACCCAGACTATCTTAATTTTATGAAAGATTTTAAGACCATTCGCTTTATGAATATGTCGGGTATTACCCGTAACCCCATTTCATCATGGTCGCAACGTCCCAACCTTCAAGAAGCCACATGGGGCGGCAAAGAAGGCAAACGAGGAGTGCCTATTGAAATTATGGTGAAATTAGCCAATCAGTTAGGAGCAAATGCCTGGTTTAATATGCCACACCGAGCGGATGATAATTTTATTCGTCAATATGCTCTCTATGTAAAACAGCACCTACGCCCTAATCTCAAAGCATATATTGAATACACCAATGAAGCATGGAATGATGTTTTTTTGCAAGCGAAATATGTCAGAAACAAAGGTCGGCAACTGCATTTAGATAGCGATAGCAAAGTGGCAGGCTATAAATATTACTCCAAACGCAGTCGAGAAACTTTCCAAATCTGGGAGCAAGTATTTGGTGGTACATCACGCTTACAACGGGTACTCGCAGGCTGGGCGGGCAACCCGTCTATCACACCATTATTGTTAAAATCATCTGATGTCTATAAATATACGGATGCCTTTGCCATTGCTCCCTATTTTTATGCCAGCCAAAAAGAAATGCTGCACTGTGATGATGTGGATGATGTTTTCCGTTTACTAAATGATCCCAAACAGCGTTATTCCATCAAGAACACCATTGAACAAATTAAAAAACATGCTGAGTTAATTAAGCCCTATCATGTAAAACTTATTGCTTATGAAGGCGGGCAGCACCTTGTGTACTACAAAACTAAAAGTTTAAAGTCACATCCTAACCCTGTACTTATTGCCGCTAATCGAGACCCTAGAATGCAAACCGCCTATGAGGAATTATTACGAGCATTCAAAGCCGCAGGTGGACAATTGTTTATGGCATTCTCATCACCACGAGCTAATGCACATTGGGGGTTTTGGGGAGTTAAAGAATATATCAACCAACCTAGCTCACAAGCTCCAAAATATCGGGCAATTATGCAATTCTGATAAAGGTTAATGTTAATTATTAATTACTTGATGGTGTCAATTCTACTGGATATTTTTTCTTATTAATTTCTACTTTTTCAATCAAGGTTTTATCTAAATCAATACCTAAATCATGGCATAAATAGGATAAATAAATGATAATATCGGCAATTTCATAAGCGATTTCCTGTTTTTCTTTATCATTAGGTGAATTGTTTTCTGTCCATTGAAAATGTTCCAATAACTCAGCTGCTTCAATAGCAACCGACACGGCAATATTTTTAGGTGTATTATATTTTTCCCAATGTCTTTCTGCTCGGAAGTTAAGAATTTTTTCAAGTGTTTGTTTAGAAAACATATTAATCTCCCAAATTTAATATAACGTAGTATAAGTGAAATTTAAGATGAGCAACTTACCGAAATTTCACTTGCCCAAGCAGGTGGATGGTTAGCATAGTGTTCATTATCTTTTTGCTCATCAAAAGGAGATTGCAGTAATTTCAATAATTTATCAATTTCTGAATAATCTCCTGCTTCTGCTTGTTGAATTGCTTGTTCTGCCATATAGTTTCGTAGAATATATTTAGGGTTGACCATATTCATTGCTATTTTTCGCTGCTCATCATTTTGCCTTTCTTGCTTTAAACGCTGTCGATATTTTATTGCCCAAGCATCAAAATCCTCATGCTTTAAAAATAATTCACGAAGTATTGAATCTTGGCTAGTATCAGCTTGTTTTAATAGTGATAAACGACGAAAAAATATTGTATAGTCAACTTGATTATCTTGCATCACTACTAATAGATCTGCCATTAAATCAATATCAGTAGCAGCCTCATGAATTAAACCAAGCTTTTGCCTTAGCCCCATTTGCCATACTTGCTGAAAAGTGGGTTGATATTGTTGCAGTGCAGATTTAGCTTTTTCAACTGCTGCATTAGGGTCATCATCAAGCAAAGGCAAAAAAGCATGAGCTAAACAATTTAAATTCCAAAGCCCAATATAAGGCTGTTGATCAAAAGCATAACGACCTTGGTGATCGGAGTGATTACAAATAAAATGTGCATTATAGTTATCTAAAAAGCCAAATGGTCCATAGTCCAGTGTTAAACCTAATATTGACATATTATCGGTGTTCATCACGCCATGTGCAAAACCAACTAGTTGCCATTGTGCGATTAACTTAGCGGTTCGTTGCACAACTTCAGTTAACAAATTTAAATAGTCGTTAACATAAGGATAATAATATCGCTTAACAAAGTTGGCTAATTGTCTTAGCAAATCGAATTGCTGACGATGAAAAAATATCTCAAAACTTCCAAAACGAATATGAGAAGGAGCCATGCGTAACAACATAGCAGCTGTTTCAATCTGCTCACGGTAAACATTTTCTTCGCTACCAACTATACATAACGCTCGAGTAGTTGGGATACCTAAATAATGCATAGCCTCTGAGCATAAATATTCACGAATTGTTGATCGCAAAACAGCACGTCCATCACCGGAACGAGAGTAAGGAGTAATACCAGAGCCTTTTAATTGTAACTCCCAGCCTTGTGTTTCGCCCAACATAATGGCACGTCCATCACCCAACTGCGGATTATAATGCCCAAATTGATGACCTGAATACAGCATAGCTAATGGCTGGCAAGCCTTAGGATAATTTCCACCTGCACAAAAATCTAAAAAATCAGGATTATTTACTTCATTAGAATCAAGTTGAATCAGTTTAGCTGCTTCTTTATTAAAGCTTATCCAATGCGGATTCCCCTCTAGTTTTCGCGGCTTAACATAAGAATAAAAATCACTGGGTAATGTGGTAAAACGATTATCCCAAGGCAGGGTATTTAATTTATACATAAAGCTGATTATCTTTTGCTTAATGATTAAATTCCATTGCTATTATTTCGTATAAGGAAATAGTAAGTAATGAACAATTCAAGCTCCATCAATATGGAAAGTGCTACAGAACTCATAATTTATATAGTCATTAAACTACAAACCCCGCAATTAGGAAAAAAACAGCACTGACTACACCCATCAGCAAAGCATAGGGCAATTGTGTATTCACATGGCTAATATGGTCGCATTTGCTTGCCATTGCGGAGATGATGGTGGTATCTGAAATTGGTGAGCAGTGGTCGCCAAATATGCCGCCTGAAATCACCGCAGCAATTACGAGTGGTAAGTTATTTGTTCCTGCGGCGATGCTAAAAGCAATGGCAATGGGCATCATAATCGAGAAGGTTCCCCAGCTTGTGCCTGTTGAAAAAGCGATAATAGAGGAGAGAATAAAAATCACCATTGGCACAACCGCAGGGCTAAGTGAATTGCCGGTAATAGACGCAAGATAATTGCCTGTATCCAGTGACTTTGTAACGGAGCCGATCGCAAAGGCAAGCACCAATATCATCACAATAGGGAGCATATCCGCCGCTCCCTTGTAGAAATTGTCAAACCAAGTATTAACGCTCATGACTCGGCTGATTAGGTAATAGAAAAAGCTGAAAAACAGGCTAACAATGACCGCATAAAATACCGAAGTCGAGCCGCTACCATTTTTCATTATCTGGAAAAAAGCATCGCTCAACGGAATATTTGGGTGATTAGAAAGCACATTTAAGCCATCTCCCGTAAAAAACAAGCCAATCGGCATCATCAAAATTAACACCAATAAAGGCAGCAGCATATACCACATATTACCCTTAGCATCGGAGACTTGACTGTCGATAGGCTTGGCGGCTAACTCCGCTTGTTTCATAGGACCAAAATCATTGCCAGTAAAAATAATATATAAAACAAAAACTAAGGTCAGAATGGAGTAAAAATTAAATGGAATGGATTGCAATAATAAACTGGTAGGATTGCCCGTAATAACCCCTGATGAGACTTGCTCCGTAATCAAAGCAATTAATAAAGCTCCCCAAGCATTCAAAGGAATCAAAGAGCAAACAGGAGCCGAGGTTGAATCACACACATAGGCTAATTTCTCCCGCGATACCCCAAAGCGATCCGTCAACGGTCTTGCCGCTGCACCTGCGACCAATGAGGTGATAGAGGACTCAATAAAGATAATAATGCCGATAATATACGCCAACAACAACGCCCCACGCTTGCTTTTTATTCCCTTTTCTTTCTCTGTCAAAAACTGCACAAAACCATCAACGCCCCCTGAGCTGACGACCAACCTCAAAATAGAACCAACCAACAAAGCGAAAATAAGCGTTTTAGTAATCCACCCCTCAGAAAATAACGCCACAATGCCATCAAACACTGCAATAAAAGCAGAGATAAACGAATAATCATGCGTGATGAACTGCCCTGCAAAGAGACCAATAAACAAAGACATCACAACATTACGGGTAGCAATTGCCAAAACAATAGCAAGCACAGGAGGAAGCAAAGAAAGTAAGCCGTATTCCATATTTTATATTCTTGATTTTTTTGTAACTACTCAGTGCAATTTATATGCAAGGTGGTAAGTAATTGATTTACCTTTGTTGACTGAGTTGATAATAATGCTGAGTATAGACTAATTGAGGTTAAATTTAGCAATATTTCAGATGATTTACTGATACTAAAGGTCATTCTAATGTGTATAAAAGCAAGTAATAAGCTTTAAAGTATTCTTAATTTATCGCTAAAAATATAGATAAAAGTTTCATATACTCCCTTTAGTCGTTTCTCCATCAAAATCATATAAAAGGTTGTCCGTTGATTAAAGAAAATCAAATAGAACAGAGGTTGATAGCCGAGTTAGAAGAACTTAAATATACCTATCGTGAAGATATTCACGACAAGGCAACACTTGAACAAAATTTCCGCCAGAAATTCGAAGTACTCAATCGGGTCAGCCTGACAGATCTCGAATTTGCCCGTTTACGCGATGAGATCATCACCCCCGATGTATTTGCCGCTTCGCAAGCTTTACGCGAAAAAGGCAAGTTCGACCGTGAAGATGGCACACCACTGGAATATATGCTGGTTGATATCCGCAACTGGTGTAAGAATGAATTTGAAGTTATTAACCAGCTTCGTATTAACACAGATAATAGTTTTCATCGTTATGATGTAATACTACTGATCAATGGTTTGCCGCTAGTTCAGATAGAGCTGAAAACACTGCAAATCAGCCCGCGTCGGGCGATGGAGCAGATAGTCAACTACAAAAATGATCCCGGCAATGGTTATGGCAATACACTGCTTTGTTTTATGCAGTTATTTATTATCAGTAATGAAAACGACACTCTGTATTTTTCCAATAACCGCAATCGACATTTTAGCTTTAATGCTGATGAACGTTTTTTGCCAGTCTATCGCCACGCTGATAAAAAAAACAACAAAATCACCCACCTACACGAATTTGCAGATGACTTTCTGGAAAAATGCAGCTTGGGGCAGCTCATCAGTCGCTATATGGTTCTGGTGCAGAGCGAGCAAAAAATTCTGATTATGCGTCCTTACCAGATTTATGCGGTTAAGGCGATAGTAGAATGCATCCAGCAAAATCGCGGCAATGGCTATATCTGGCATACCACAGGTAGTGGCAAAACACTGACCTCATTCAAGGCTTCTACCTTGTTAAAAGATAATGACGATATTCACAAATGCCTGTTTGTGGTGGATCGCAAAGACCTCGATCGGCAGACCCGTGAAGAATTTAACAAATTTCAGGAAGGCTGTGTTGAACATAACACCAATACCGAAATGCTGGTGCGTCGAATGTTATCGGATGACTATGCTGATAAAGTTATAGTCACCACTATTCAAAAGCTAGGATTGGCACTGGATGAAAACAGCAAACGCAACAAGGCAAAACAAAGAAAGGGCGAACAAACTTACAAACAGCGGCTGGCTCCACTCAGCGACAAACGTATTGTTTTTATTTTTGACGAATGTCACCGCTCCCAATTTGGTGAAAATCATAAAGCAATTAAATCTTTCTTTCCCAAATCGCAATTATTCGGTTTTACTGGCACGCCAATATTTGATGAAAATGCCTGTTATCAACAGATTGAAGGGAATGTCGGCACCTATAAAACGACAGAAGATATTTTTGAAAAAGAGCTACATGCCTACACCATCACCCATGCGATTGAAGATAAAAACGTATTAAGTTTTCATATTGATTACTATGGGAAAGATGGTGACAAAAAGCCCAAAAAAGGTCAAACCTACCCATCTGGGGCAGTAATTAATGCCATACTGGAAAAGCACGCCAGTGCAACCGATCAACGCCGCTTTAATGCACTGCTAGCAACGGCTTCGATTAATAGTGCCATTGACTATTATCAGCAATTTAAAATCATTCAGGCAGAAAAACAGGCGGAAGATGAAAATTTTGAGCCGCTAAATATCGCCTGTATATTCTCGCCACCCGCTGAAGGCAATAAGGATGTGCAGCAGCTACAGGAAGACCTGTTGCAAGAAAAGCAGGATAACCAACAAGAGCCAGAAAAAAAGAAAGCAGCACTAAAAGCGATTATTGCCGACTACAATCAGCAATATGGCACTAACCACAGCATAAACGAATTTGACCTTTATTATCAGGACGTGCAACAACGCATCAAGGATCAGCAATACAGCAATGCTGATTATCCGAGAAAAAACAAAATCGACATTACCATTGTAGTTGATATGCTGCTCACGGGCTTTGACTCCAAATACTTAAATACCCTGTACGTAGATAAAAACCTCAAGCATCACGGCTTGATTCAAGCCTTCTCACGTACCAATCGCGTCCTAAATGACACCAAACCTTGGGGCAATATCCTCGACTTTCGCTATCAGGAAAGTGAAGTCAATGCCGCCATCAAACTCTTTTCTGGCAAAGATAAAAATAAGGCACGGCAAATCTGGTTGGTTGACCCTGCACCCAAGGTAATAGAAAAATATAAACAAGCTGTCGATCAACTAGAACGCTTTATGCAGTCCAAAGGTCTTGCTTGTGAACCCTCACAAGTATTTAACCTCAAGGGTGATACGGCAAAGGCAGAATTTATTACCCACTTCAGGGAAGTACAAAAGCTCAAAACCCAACTCGAGCAATACACCGACCTCGATGAGCAGAGCAAGGAAATCATAGAACAACAACTACCCACCGATACTCTACGCGGCTTCAAGGCAGCTTACCTTGAGACTGCACTGGATTTTAAACGCAGGCAAGACAAAAATGACCAAACCAGCCCTGAGCTTGAACAACTGGAACTTAATCTGGTGCTATTCGCCTCCAGCCTGATCGATTATGACTATATAATGGGGCTCATTGCCAAATCCACCCAAACAGCAGGTAAGCAGAAAATGACGCTGGATCAAATTATCGAGATGATCAGTGCACACTCCAACTTGCAAGAAGAAAAAGACGATATAAAAGCCTACCTCGAAGCTAACCGCGAAAAACTCAGTAGTAATAGCTTTACCGACAAGGAAATCAAACAAGGTTATCAACAATACAAAGCACAAAAAGCTGTCAGTGATTTGGCGAATATTGCTGAAAAACATAATTTGCAGAGCGAAGCACTACAAACTTTTGTTGATGAGATTCTAAACCGAATGATTTTCGATGGCGAACAACTAACCGATTTAATGGCACCGCTGGATTTGGGCTGGAAGGCAAGACGTGTAGCCGAACTAGCATTAATGGACGATTTGTTGCCTTATCTACAAAAGCAAGCTGGTGGGCGTGAAATTTCGGGGTTAAGTGCATATGAGTAAACAACCTTTTATACCTCATGAATTGCCACCAGAAAAATTAAACTGGCAAGCTTTAGTACCTTTCATTGGTCAGGCAAATGCTGCAATAGCACGCTATGATGGTCTTTTGCAAAGCCTGATAAACCCCAATGTTTTGCTATCACCGATTACAACCAATGAGGCTGTTTTATCTTCGCGTATTGAAGGTACACAAGCCTCACTGGGTGAGGTACTTGAACATGATGCTGGGCTTGATAATGATAAATCTCCTGCCATCAATGAAGATATCAAGGAAATCGGTAATTACCGCATGGCTTTAAGCATGGCGGAAGCTGAACTTAAACATCGTCAACTGAGTCTGAATTTTATCAAGAGTCTTCACGCTATTCTGATGGATAGTGTCCGCGGGCAAAATAAACAGCCAGGAAAATTCAGGAATGAGCAAAACTGGATTGGTAAAAAAGGCACGCCAATAGAATCAGCCAGATTCATACCACCGTCTCCTCTAATATTACAGGAACATCTTGAAGCTTGGGAAACTTTTATTTTACGGGAGGATTATCATGATCCTCTGGTTCAACTAGCCATTATTCATGCCCAGTTTGAAATACTGCACCCTTTTATGGATGGAAATGGACGCATAGGCAGATTGCTCATACCGCTGTTTCTTTATGCCAAAAAATGTTTGTCACGCCCCATGTTCTATTTGAGTGAATATCTGGAAACACATCGAGAGCGTTATTATGATGGCTTGCTATCCATTACAGAGGAAAATAACTGGCAAGGCTGGATAGAATATTTCCTGCAAGCCGTGGTGCAGCAATCCGACACCAATATGCACAAAGCCAAAGGAATTCTAACTCTGTATGAAACGTTGAAAGACAGCTTTATTAGCACAACACATTCCCAGTTTGCTGTACCCGCTCTGGATGCGTTCTTCAAAAAACCAATTATTAACACGGCTGACTTTATTCAAGTATCTGGCATTCCCAATAAAGTGACTGCCAGTGAACTATTAAGAAAATTAACTAAAAGTAATCATATTAAGGTATTACGACAAGGAAGTGGAAGGAGACCCACAATTTATGCCTTGCCTGACCTGCTAAATATTACCGAAGGAAAGAAAATATTGTGATTTTGTGTAAGCTGGAACAACAGCAAAGTTTTTTGCGTAAGGTAAATGGCAAAATACTTTACTCAAAAAAGTTTGTTGCTAACAGAATGTACGC
>JALWYT010000300.1:576-3517 GCA_026992705.1 Thiotrichaceae bacterium | reverse complement strand
ACCACAAACAACTCGCAATGTCATTCGTGGAATTTTCACCGAAAAAAACTACCAATTAATCTTTTTAGATACCCCCGGCATCCACATAAAATCCAAAAGCCTATTAAACAAAACCATCAACCGCGAAGCCATATCCGCACTAGAAGATGTCGATGTTGTCGTTATGCTCGTTGAGGCAATGACTTGGACAAAAGAAGATGATTTTGTTTTAAAACGCTTAGAAAATGTAAAATGCCCCGTATTTTTATTAATCAACAAAGTCGATAGAATCAAACAGAAAGAAAAACTGCTGGAATACATACAAGAAACCAGTCGCAAATATGATTTTGCGGAAATTTTCCCAATTTCAGCGAGCAAAGGCATTAATGTTGATGGTTTTATACAAAGCCTGCTGAACTACATCCCCGAATCAGAATTTATTTACCCAGAAGATTACATCACCGATCAATCCATCCGCTTTATCTGCTCAGAGTTTATACGTGAGCAATTAATGCACCACCTGCACCAAGAAGTCCCGTACTTAACCGCTGTAGAAATCGAAGAATTTGAAGAAAACGAAAAATTGACCCGAATCCACGCCATAATATGGGTCGGCAAAAAAAATCAAAAAGGCATTATTATCGGCAACAAAGGCGAAACCCTAAAACGCATCGGCAGTACCGCACGTTACACATTAGAAAACTTTTTAATGACAAAAGTTTACCTAAAACTCTGGGTCAAAGTTGAGGAAAATTGGCATAATAGTCCGAAACATTTAAAAGATTTGGGAATAGCGGGGTAATTATTCTATTTTTATTTCAAGCCCGTTGCCTAACCGCTTCAAACAAACAGACCCCTGTGGCAACCGATATATTCAAGCTTGAAACGTCTCCCGCCATTGGGATTGAGCAAATAAAATCACAGGCTTCTTCGGTTAAGCGGCGTAAGCCTTTGCCTTCTGCTCCCATAATGATTGCGATAGAGCCTTGCAGTGAGGTTTTATAAATACTTTGCGTGGCTTTGTCGCTGGTTCCGATTAGCCAGACACCTGCTTTTTTAAGGTCTTGCAAGGTTCGCTTGAGGTTGGTTACGGTGATAAATGGAATGACTTCAGCCGCACCTGAAGCAACTTTTCGAGCAGTTGGGGTAAGCGTGGCGGCTTTATCCTTTGGGGCAATGACTGCGTGTACGCCTGCACATTCGGCAGTGCGTAAGCAGGCTCCAAGGTTGTGTGGGTCGGTTACGCCATCGAGAATCAGCAAAAAAGCAGGTTCTTGCAGCTTATCCAATAAATCAAATAAATAATCAGCACGATAGGTTTTGGCATCTCGATATTCTGCAACAATACCTTGATGTTTATCCGTCTTGACCTGAGCGGTTAGCTCTGCAGTGCTAACAAACTGCAAAGGGAGTTTGGCGGCTTTAATTTTTTTTAGTAACTGTTGTAAACGGGCATTTTTTCTACCGCCATCTGCCCAGATAATTTGAATATTATCAGGGTCATTGCGTACAGCCGTGTCAATAGCGTGGATTCCGTGAATCAGTCGCTTATTCATGTTATTTCCGTTTTTTACTGCGTTTCTTTGGCTTTTTGCTGGCTTGCTTTGCAGTTTCAGGCAAAACAAAATCAACTTTCCGCTCATCCAAATTCACACGAGCAACCAATACCTTGAGCGAATCCCCTAAGCGATAGCGTTTATGTGTGTTTTCACCGACTAACTGATGACGGCTTGCATCAAAATGATAATAATCATTGGCAAGTGCGGTAACGTGTACCAAGCCTTCAATAAAGATATTATCCAGCTCAACAAACAAGCCAAAGTTAGTCACAGCGGTAATTATCCCGTCAAAACTTTCGCCAACTTTATCCTGCATATATTCACATTTAAGCCATGCAATCACATCACGGCTAGCATCTTCAGCACGTCGCTCAGTTAATGAACAATGCTCGCACAGCGATGCCATTTCATCAGGTGTATAAACATAGCTCTTCGCTGCTTTTTTGCCAGTAACATGGCGAAGTGCTTTATTAGCAAGGCTTTCGCCTTTGGAAAATTGCAAAATATGCCGAATTGCACGATGCACTAAAAGATCAGGATAACGACGGATGGGTGAAGTAAAATGAGCATAATGCTCAAGAGCTAAGCCAAAATGTCCTGCTGGCTCAACGGTATAACTGGCTTGATTTAAAGAACGCAGCAATACCGTCTGAATTAAATTAAAATCAGGTCTATCCTGAATACTGTTGAGTAAATCCGCATAGTCTCTTGGCTCAGGCGAATCCCCACCTACCAGTGACAAGGCTAAACCGTTTAAAAACTCGCGTAGATTAGCAATTTTCTCGGCTTTAGGCTGTGGATGACTTCGATGTGGAGCAGGTATTTTATGCTTTTCCAAAAACATTGCCGCACACACATTGGCAAGTATCATGCACTCCTCGATTAATTTATGAGCATCATTACGCACAATGGGCTGGATAGACTCAATTTTGCGGTCTTCACCGAAGATAATCTGCGTTTCAGTGGTTTCAAAATCAATTGCCCCGCGAGCAGTACGCTGTTGACGTAGAGCATGGTACAGGCGGTACAAATCATCTAAATGCTTGATGATATTTTTATGCTTTTTGCGTAAGGCTGCATCTTTATCCACCACCATTGCCGCGACTTCATCATAGGTTAGGCGGGCAGCGGAGTGCATCACCGCTTCATGAAATTTATAGTCAATCAGCTTGCCATTGGCTTTGATGCGAATCTCACACACCATGCACAAGCGATCAACATGCGGATTCAGTGAGCATAAACCATTCGACAACGCCTCAGGCAACATGGGAATAACTTGTTTCGGGAAATAAACCGATGTGCCGCGTTTAACCGCTTCCTTGTCTAAAGCTTCATCTTTTTTAACATAGTGCGATACATCCGCAATGGCGACATAAAGTTTCCAGTTTTTGCCATCAGGCTCA
>JALWYT010000300.1:0-566 GCA_026992705.1 Thiotrichaceae bacterium | reverse complement strand
ACCAATCGCCTGCGAACGCAACGTTGGGTATTCTGTGATTGATGCGACCACAATCTGCCCATCTTTTGCCTTGTTTTTATGGTTAGGTGGAATAAAAATACTCTGCCCAATGCGAGAATTATCAGGCTCAACATAACCAATCCCGCTTTCTTCAAAATAGCGACCAACAATTTGCTTGCTGCCACGCTCCAGTATCTCGACAATTGCCCCTTCCTTGCGACCTTTTCGATCTAAACCAACCAGACTCACCAGAGCTTTATCACCGTGCATCACCCGCCGCATTTGCTTAGCGGAAAGATACAAATCCTCACTTTTATCATCAGGAATTAAAAAGCCAAAACCATCGGGATGCCCCATGACTCGACCTGCAATTAAGTCTGCATGATCAATGGGAAGGTATTGTTTGCGTCGATTAAAAATAAGCTGCCCATCACGAGTCATTGCCCGCAAACGGTAGCCCAAAGCCTCCTGATCACTAGGATCAGATAGCTCCAAGCGGTTAATAAGATCAGTAAATTTTAACGGCTTACCCGCCTTGTTTAATATTTCTAAAATCAGCTCACGGC
>JALWYT010000299.1 GCA_026992705.1 Thiotrichaceae bacterium | reverse complement strand
TGTGAGAGTAGGTCAACGCCAAGCTTTTATTCTAAAAGCCCTGTTTGAGGTCACTCTTAAACAGGGCTTTTTTATGTTTGAATTTGTAATATAAATATAAAATATTTTGGATATATATAAGGATGGAGTGGTTAAGCTCTTATACAATTACTTTAGCTAAATTAAACTCTGAGTAGGTATCGCTTGTAAGAAAACTGGATGTAATTGCAGACTCTCTTACCTCAAGTGCTTGTTGTTGCGTTGCATTGCTAAACGCAAGGTCTGAGTAGATTTTTTTTGCAAGAAAATAAGCAAGATTTGGAGGAACAGCATTGCCTACCATTTTATAGCCTGCTAACAGTGATTTGTAATAGAAAATATGATTATCAGGAAATGTTTGAATTCTAGCACATTCTCTAATGCTAAGTCGTCGGTATAAATGTTCTTTTCCAGGAACAAAGATTCGCTTATTTTGCTCAATAAATTTCATCTTAGGAGCTTGGGGATGAATCGGTGCATGTCGTCCGCCTGCTTGTATAGTAAAAGAAGGCTCATCCCAAGCACGGACACGGTTTCTTGACATATAAATTGATGAGAAGCCACCCGTTAAATATTCATGATTTGGCAAAGTGCATCGCTCACCATTGGTGTGATTTTTACCAATTGCAGGCAAGGCTGTATCTGCTAATTCCCAAATAATATCTTTAAGAAATCTTTTTTTTCTAACAGGGTTTGGAAACTGAAACTCCATACCAAGATCATCTCGATACCCCACGAAGAAGACTCTTTTTCTATCTTGAGCAACCCAATAATCAGCTGCATTCAATAGCTTAAAAGAAAGCCTATAGCCACTTTCTCTAAATAAATCTTGTATATATTTGATTGCCTCCCGATGTCGAGGGGCTAACATACCAGAAACATTTTCTGCTAAGAAAAATTTAGGTTTTTTATCACGCAAAATACGGATAAATTCAAAAAATAGCTGACCTCTTTTATCTTTAATCCCCCGAAGCTTACCCGCCTCACTCCAGCTCTGACAAGGTGGACCGCCAATAATCCCATCACATTCTGGAATATCACCTAATTCAACATCTCGAATAGATTTTTTATTAAGCTCTGTATGGGGAAAGTTTTTTTCATAGGTTTCCCATATATCTTTATCAAATTCATTTGCCCAAATAATATTAAAGCCTGCTTTTTCAAAGCCAAGGTCTAAACCACCTGCACCAGAAAATAAAGAAACAATTTTCATGATACCTCCAGTGTAATTAGTTTAGCATTGATAAGCTTTGCTGGATTATTGGGATCTTTAATTTTTATATCTTTAATCACAATGTTATCGTATTTAGATAAGCTCTCTATTTCTTTTGCATCAAATGAATAAAACTTATCTTCTCGCATAATACAGACCAAGCTAAAGGCTTTCGTTTCATCAGCTTGGTAATAGTCGCTATAAACTTTTAGTGGATTATCAATATGCCACATGCCTCTTATGCGTAAATTGGTAATACCTAAAGGATCAACACGATTAACTCTCCCTAGTTCTTTTGTTTCTGCAAACTCGATATCTTCTATTTCTTTTATGCCTCTTTTGATGGAGCCTCCTATTCGAGTATAAATTTCACGACTTGCTGCATAACAATCACCATAAACAAGCCATAAATGTTTTAAATTTTTGTCATCTGTAACTCCAATCGCATAAACAATATCTTTGCTTGTCCAATCTTCACAATTTCGACAGGCATCGGTGATTTTTGAGTCATCTGAATACAGTTTATTTTTTGGATAGGAGCTATTTAGAGCAATAGCTGAACCCTTACTTTGAATTTTTTTAACTTCTATTGCATCACCATTTTTTAGAATAATATCAGGAGGATTATTCTGATTGCCTAAGTATGAAAATACTTCACTGATACATGCATTTCTTTTTTGAAAATCAGGTTCGCTAACGGTATTAGCGAATACATCTTGAATATATACCTCAAGTGCTTGACCGATATTATTAATGGTATTTCTACTTGTATAGCTTTCTTTGAGTTGGATGATAGGTTCGTTTGCTATATTTATGATTGCTTGGATAATATTTGACATCTGATTTTTTTATTTCACACCCACAACATTTTATATTACTTGAGTTTGTATATGATACCAAGAATCAGAAGGATAGTCTGAGACATTTAAGAGGCGAGTATTGATTTTTACTTAAACCGCATCCCCGTCTTTTTCAGTATTTTACTGCTAAATAAAATATCATGCCCACGACTGGCATCACCGAGAAATTTTGCCATTGCAGCTACTTTAGCTTTAACTTCATCCCGTGTTTTGCCGTGAACCATGGCAAATAAATTGTAAGACCATTCAGGCAAGCGGCGAGGGCGGTGGTAGCAATGGCTGACGTAATCTAATGCTCCAAGCATTTCGCCTAAATTATCTATTTGCTCATCTGGCACATCCCATACTGACATTCCGTTTGCGGTAAAACCTAATTTGTAATGATTCGGCACAGCAGCAATGCGACGAATTCGTCTATCATCTAACATCGCCTTCATCCGCTGTTGCACTTGCTGAACAGATACGCCTAATTGCTCAGCAATACGATGATAAGGTTGAGGATCAAATGGTAAACCCGCTTGTGTGGCGAGGATAATTTGATAATCTAAGGATGTGTTATTTATTTGTGTTGTCATCGCTGATTCTTATGTAATTTCTGGTTGATATAAGCGGGGTAAAAATACACTTAAGTACAAATATATTGTAATTGCATATTAGGTAAATACCCTAACATGCAATTAATTCAATTTTGACAGATTGCTTTATGCAAACTAACAGTATCTGTTTAATACCTAAGGTATTAAAGTAAAATTGGGATACTTTATCTATCAAGAAGTTTTGCTTAGTTTAGCAGAATCTCTTTAATCAAAATATCTTAATGCCCTCCTGATTCATTACGACGATTGACTGAGAAAATACCTGTTGGTGTTTTCAAGCCTTCGATTGTTTTGACCAATTCGAGGGTTTCGTCGTTATAGACGCGGACTTTGTTTTCCTTCCAGTCTGAAACATAGACGAATTTTCCTTCTGGATCAGGCTCGGCATGGAGTGTTTGTGTACCATCAGTGATGTGTTTGACTAGCTTGAATGGTGGCTTTTTCTCAAATACGGTCATGTCTTCTGATTTTGGAGGGAATACAGAATCAGCCCAGACATATTTCATTTCAGGTGAGGTGCGGACGAATAAGCCAGGTGAGCCTGTTTCGACTTCGCCGACGATTTCATTGGTATCAGTACGCCAGATTGTGACTTTGCTATCGCCAATATGTGGAGTGGCGGCATATTCTACACCGTCAGCCGTCCATACAGCACCTTCGCCTGGATGTGGCTTCTTGCCTGTTTTGATTTGTTTGGTGATTTTCATTTCCTTAACATCAATCGCTGCCATCCAGTCTGAGCTTTGTGAGGCGAGATAGAAGGTTTTATTATCAGGTGTTAGGAAGCCGTCATGTAAAATCTTGCCGACATCTTCTAGCTTGGTGACAGGGAAATCAGGCTTGCTC
>JALWYT010000298.1 GCA_026992705.1 Thiotrichaceae bacterium | reverse complement strand
GTTAAAATACTATGTCTAACACTGTCTTGTTTGAATCCCTAAATCTTAATCCACATATTGTAAAAGCTGTTACTGAACTTGGTTATGAAACACCTTCTGATATTCAGGCAGAAAGTATTCCTCCTTTATTAGCTGGTAAAGATATTTTAGGACAAGCACAGACAGGGACAGGTAAGACAGCAGCATTTGCTTTACCACTTTTATCACAAATTGACTTAAAACAGAAGGAACCACAGGTTTTGGTTTTAGCTCCAACACGAGAGTTAGCAATACAGGTGGCGGAAGCATTTCAGCGTTATGCTCGTTATTTAAAAGGGCTGTATATATTGCCAATTTATGGTGGACAAAGCTATGAAGTACAATTGCGTCAATTAAGACGTGGAGTGCAAGTTGTTGTTGGTACACCAGGACGGGTGATGGATCATATTCGGCGTAAAACACTTAAATTGGATAATCTCAAGACCTTAGTATTAGATGAAGCTGATGAGATGTTGCGAATGGGCTTTATTGATGATGTAGAATGGGTGTTGGAGCATATGCCTGATAATCATCAAACGGCATTATTTTCTGCAACAATGCCAATGGAAATTCAGCGAGTTACTCAACAGTATCAGCATAATCCTGTACATATCAAAATAAAAACTAAGACTAGCACCGCTACTACAATTCAACAACGTTATATGCAGGTGAATAATTATCATAAGTTGGATGCTCTAACTCGTATTCTAGAAACAGAAAATTTTGATGCTATGCTTGTTTTTGTCCGAACTAAAAATAGTACGGTGGAATTGGTAGAAAAATTATTGGCTAGAGGTTATGCAGCAGAGGCATTAAATGGTGATATTCCGCAAAATCAACGAGAACGAATTATTGATCGCTTAAAAAAAGGGCATTTAGATATTTTAATTGCTACTGATGTTGTCGCTCGTGGCTTAGATGTAAAGCGTATCAGTCATGTCATGAATTATGATGTGCCACATGATACGGAGTCTTACATACATCGTATTGGAAGAACAGGACGGGCAGGGCGAACAGGAGATGCTATCTTATTCATTACACCACGTGAAAAATACATACTTCGGCAAATTGAACGAGCTACAAATCAACCGATTAAGCGTATGGAGTTACCAACCGTTGGGGATATTAATGAACAGCGTGTTGCTCGTTTTAAACAGAAAATCACAGAAACCATCGCCAATGAAGATTTAGATTTTTTTGAGCAGTTAATTTTTAGCTACCAACAAGATAAAGAAGTTGAACCTGAAAAAATTGCAGCGGCAATCGCATTTATTGCACAAGGAAATGAGCCATTTTTATTGACTGAGCAAAAAAGACCTAAGGGTGAGCGTCGAAAGAAAAATGATAATCGACAAAAGCAAGGAAAACGGTGGACTCGTGATGCTAACTCGCATGGTAATAAAGAAATCATTATGGAAGCTCAGCCCTTAAAAGATCATCCTACAATAGATATGGTACGGTATCGCTTGGATGTTGGTCGCAAAGATAAAGTAAGACCCAATAATATCGTTGGAGCTATCGCCAATGAAGCAGGGCTAGAGAGCCAATATATTGGAGCTATTGAAATTTACGATACCTTCAGTACCGTTGATTTACCTAACGGTATGCCCAAAGAAATTTTTAAAGAGTTAGAAAATACCCGTATTTGTGGTCGCAAAGCAAATATTGCAATACTATCCAACTGTTATCGTGGTAAAGCTAAAAAAATTAAGCCTGTAGGTTGATTGCCATATGAAAGACGGTGACTAGTCCTAATGCGATAACCGCAATAGGTAAGCTCATGATACGATAATAAATGCCAATCTCAGGGCTTAATAAGCCGAAATACACAACAATCACAAACCACCAGCCATACGCGAATAGAACAAGCAGAAACTTGATTAATTCGGCTTTGTTGATGTTATGGCTAAGGGAAGCGGTGCGATTGGCATTAATCGCTTGTTGCTCTTGCTCCAACTCATACAGGGCTAGATATTCGATTTCTTGCGGGTTTAGTTCAGGCATGGCTTGAACCTCCTTTTTCACTAGCACCTGCGTCTTTTGAGTTATCCACAAGGTTAAACTCAACAAAAGAGGGCGTGATAAAGTCGTTTGCTCCCTGATATTGGCGACGGGGTTCTATTGCTGAATTAAGGTAGTAACGAATTAAGCCTTTTAGTGTTTGCTGTTTCTGCTTGAATTGCTGGATGCGTTGAGCAATAGGCGTATCACCTAAAAAACGCATATCCAGCCTAACACCTTGTGTATTGTGTTGATGCAAGGCTTGTTTGAAGCGTTTGACTGCTTGCAGGTAGTGATTATGAGTCTCTAATAGCTGTTTTTTGCTGATTGAATTAGACATGACTTGAACCTCCTGCATCTGCTTTTCTACAGTTATTTAGTGTTTTCTGTGGAGGCAGGTGCTTGATTTTCTGCATCATCGCTTTCAGCTTTGAATTGTATTGTCCAGTGTTGCAAGCGAGTTTCTACTACAATACCTGTTGCAGTAACACCTTTGACGTACTCCACCAGTTCACCGTATTGGTTTAGCTGTAATTCGCCTGTTTCTTGCGTAGGGTTTCATCGTCATAATTTAAGAACGGATGGCTTTTGGCGTGTTCCTGCACCTGTAGCAAGCTTAAATTAGTCCCGCGTCGGGATTCGGCATATTTACGCTCGTAATCCTCTAATAACGCCCTGTGAAATGAATCAGGAACGCAAGCTAGGGTATTGGCGATATGCTCACTATCTAAGGGCTGTACGGTGATATTGGTAAATGGGTAGCTCATACACCACCCCCAACCACACCAATACGGGCATGGGCTAAAAAGGCGGTCACTGCTTTTAGGCTTTCAAAGTTTTCATGCGTTATAAAGTCATGGGTCATGGTGCTACGCACAACGACTTGATAAGGCTGGTTGCTTCTGTCTAATCGGTTTTGTGATCGGCTTATCCATGCGACTAATACGCCTGATTGTTCATTGCTTACTGTCCATGAGTTAGTTGTTTGCTGTTTTAGCTGTAAGGTGTTCATTGGCAGTCCTCCACGGCTAATTGATTGGGGTAAAAACCTGTTAAGTTGTACGCCATGCAACGGAATGAATTGGATGCTTTGCCGATGCTTGAGCGTGGGGCTAGGCATCCAGACATAGCGAATAACAGGAAGGCAACGGCTAGGATTAGGGGTAAGTGCTTCATGCTTGCACCTCCCCGAAGATTGAAACGCGGTGATCTACGTAGATGCAGAAAAACGCCAATTCGTGATCGGCTGTTTTGCTGTGCTGGTTGAAGATTGAAAGGGCGGTGCTTGCTGATTTGCCGTGGTAGATGGCTTCATGGTCTTGGTACACCACAAAGGTATTGGCATGACTAACAATGTTTTGTTTTCTCTTAACTGTGCTTGTCATCGTTGCACCTCCTTTAATCCTGCATTGTTTTTAGTACATGCAATATGGTGTCATCTTCATCATCTAATTCAATAATATCTGGTGACTCAATAGCCATTTGCAACCACTCCAGCTTAATTTTTCTTTGTTTCAGGCGTTTAGCTCCATGCT
>JALWYT010000297.1 GCA_026992705.1 Thiotrichaceae bacterium | reverse complement strand
GCTTTGGCTTAAACCCGGTGCATGGGCATGTGCAGCACCTTTTCCATAATGAATATTATCAGCGCTTTCGTGGTGATGATCATGATGATGGTCGTGTGGGTGATCGTGGCTGTGATCGTGGTTGTGTTTATGATCATGGCTATGACCTTCTACCCGTGTTTCCCCTTCTCCGCATCCGCATACTGTACACATTTCAATCCACCTCCAATTCTTTAATTCGCATTTCATCGCCACTGCTTACTTGTAGCTGATAACTGCCGCAATCTGGGCAGGCATCGTACCGCTGTTTAACCGTGATCGTTTTTGCACATTGCATACACCATGCCTGTGCCTCTAATTCAATAATTTCTAATCGAGCTGTTTCGGCAATACTACCTTTCATAACCACATCGAAAGCAAATTCCAATGCAGGTATTTCTACGCCCGATAATGTGCCGACTTCTAAAATTACCCATTTTACTTTACTAAAATGCTGCTTTTTAGCTTCGTCTTCTATAATTTGTAGTATCCCTTCGCATAGTGACATTTCATGCATAAAATACTCCTTAAGCGAGGGCGGGAGCAGTAACAGAAAGCGTATAGCCCACACAAGGATCAATCGCATGGATTAAACAATGAGCTTGCTGTTCTAGCTCTTTAGTCGTTGTACCTTGCAAATTTTCTAGCCCTTTTGCAGTTGCACCGTTCGGGTGAAAGTTCCATTCGGTAGGTGCTAATATATGAAGTCGTTCTACCATTTCACCGCTCATTTTTATTGCATGAGTTAAGCGTCCACGAGCTGCGTTGACATGAGCTATGCCGTTGTTGGCAGGGTATGCTAGTGTTTTTCGCTCTCCTGCAAAAAAGTTATCTAATTGCTGTACTAAATCAGCAATGCCAATTAATCGGGCAATTACCCGTGTATAAATACCATTGCCGCATTCCTCACTTAAGCTTTTCAGTAGAGGATGGTGGAGTTGTTGCGTAAACCAGCTTACTTCATGGATCGTGCCATTCCAGTCTGGTAGGTGGGTGAATGAGTCACCTTCTGTGTATAAACGCTGTTGCAGTTGCTGGTCATCCCAGTTGCTTAGTGCTGGAATTAATGATGCTCCTGCATGCTTCCATGTTTGTTGTTGTAGCCAAAATACAAACCTAGCCGCCAAACCTTGTTGTTGACTTGCCCAATCATCAATATTCCATGCAGTATCCAGCCATTGTTGACTGGATGCTGCTAATATATTTTTTTCAATCGTTTGCTTGAGTGTTTGCCATGTCTTTTGTTGCTTAATGCTATTAGCCGTTGCGGCTCTGGTAAGCAAGTTGCCATTCTTATTAATTGCTTGTGATAATTGACTGATAGCTTGAGTAAGCTGGGTAATTAATGTTGTATCAACATTTTCACCAAGATATTGGGGATACTCCAGAATAATCTGCCAAAGTTGTTCCCGTAGGCTTTCCAGCCAGATTAAGGCTTCGCGTTGACTTTCAACTTCAGGTTCTGCCTGTTGATTTAACAGGCTTTCAGCGGCTCTTAGTGCTGCAATAGCTTGAGCTTTGCCACAGATATTAAAGAGTAGCGGTAGTGTCTGTAGTACAGTATCAATAGGTTTGCCAATAAATATGCGGCTAGCATGTAATGGGCGGCTGGATGATATTTTGCAGCGAATGCCGTTGTCGCCAAATGTGAGTTGAATTGTCAACTGACCTTCGATATTCATCCCTGCTGATCCCTACTTTCTGTAGCTGAGTGAATAATACGACCACGCAAAAAATCACGACGAGAGATGGGCGAACGCAGCTTCTCTTTGAGTGGTTTAGAGTTCCGTAAAGCCGTTTTACGCTCATGGCTTGGCATATCATCAAAGCTGTTCTTCGGTTTGGGAAAAGGTGCTTCGCCCTTCCATATCTTTGCTATTTTTTCTGCGGGGTGTTGTGATTCAATATCTTCATGACTTTGGTCGAATAGTTCCATTAAAGCCGCCTGTGCCGTGGCTTCTGCGGCTTTCTGATTAGCAAATTCAAACATGGGAGAAAACAGCGAACAGCTTTGATAATAGCCAATGCCTTTTTCATAACCCACTGTAAACAGATATTTCCCTGAGGGGAAAGTATGCACTATCTCCTGCCCAATTTTTAAGTTCTGCCAATTATTTTCCAATGGTAGTAACACAATATTCATAAACCAAGGACTAATCAGAATACCTAATTGATGATCCTCCCACGGCTGAAAGTTTGTGGCTTTGACGTTGAGCTTATTGTTGATAACGGGCACACCAGCCATACGCTCTGTTTGAATCTTTTTGAACGTCTTTTCGAGCTGTTGTGGTATTTGTTCAGCAGAAAAAAGTGTCACCGTTTCATCACCATAAACTGATCTTTTGTGGCATCACATTCAGGACACCGCCAATGATCGGGGAGTTGTGAAAAAGGCGTATTTGGTGGAATTTGCCAATATTCATCGCCTTCAGCAGGGTCATAGACTTTCCAGCAAATTTTGCACTCCAGTTTATCGTCGTCTTTAATGCGAGCGTTGTCTCCTGCATAAGAACCTTCAAAGGGAGAATGATTATGATTCATGTTCTATTTCCACATCATAGATTTTCAGGATTTCAGCTAACCGCTTGGTACTGTCAACAAAATCTTCAGGGGCTGCTTTAGCCACTTCTGGCACATCAACGACTTCAATCGTATTTAAAATCAAAATATCTTCGGAGTTATAATATTTAACCCACCAGACGTTTTTCTTGCTGGTACTACCAATACGACAGTTGCCGTAACCACGCGATAAAATAGTAATCGGTCCTACACCCAAACGATGCCCCAGAAAGTTTAAATCTTCACTTGATAAAGGGAGTAATGTGAGATTGATTACATGAGGCGTATCACCTACTTGCCATGCTTCACTTTGCTCGGCAATTTCGACAATTAATGGCGGTGCATTAATAACACCAACAGGCAGATTGTCCAGATTGGTATCCAGTGTGGTGGCATTAGCAAAGGTTTTTTCACGCACAACGGAGGGAATATCAGCAATTTCGATAGTATCACGCAGCAAATCACCCGTTTCATTCAAGCTGCGAATACGCCAGACACCTGTGAGTACCGATTCTTGTATTTGAACGGAAGTGTCAGCTTCATAAACCACACTCACTTCACCCTCATTAAATACCTGATTGATTAGATCAATATTGGCAGCATCCATATCAGTAATATCAAATGCAATTGCCGGTTCGCCCGCAGTGTAATGCTGTAGGGATTGTAAAATTGCTTTTAAGGTATCTTTGGCAACCGTTAAATTTTCAACTTCTTCAGGCTCAGGTATGGGTGGACGATCATAGGTGTGCATCTCGCCAGGTAGCTTATCAAAATTAAATGTTAAATCGTCCTCTTCTTGCGGCTGAGAGCCAACGCCAATAACGGGAATATCAATCGGTCTTCCATAGTAGGGTTTATCAGGCATGGTTTACTCCTTAATTAATTTAAAACAATGGGAATACCAATTGACGGGGGACGAGATGGCTTGGCGGCAAGAATACGTGGAATTTCACTGAGGTAATCCCCCCAATCCTGAATACCCGTCATTGCCCCCAAA
>JALWYT010000296.1 GCA_026992705.1 Thiotrichaceae bacterium | reverse complement strand
GGGTTATTATAATCTAAGGTGAGTGTATGCTTGGCTAAGTCAGCAGGTACGCCCGGGGAATTGGGTTCACCAAAGGTTAAAGCTCCTGAGCCTGCTTTTACTAATAAAGAATCACCATGCCCGTGATAACCGCCTTCAAATTTGATGATGGTATCTCGCCCTGTAAAGCCACGAGCGAGGCGAATGGCGGACATCGTGGCTTCTGTGCCTGAGCTAACCATTCTGACCATTTCAATCGAAGGCATAATTTCTGAGATACGTTCGGCAATGGTGATTTCTATCTCAGTGGGTGCTCCATAGCTTAAACCTTGTTCTGCGGCTTCTTTTACCGCTGCAATCACTTCGGGGTGAGCGTGTCCAACAATCATGGGTCCCCATGAGCCAACATAATCTATATAGCGTTTACCATCGACATCATATAAATAAGCACCTTTGGAACGCTCGATAAATAAAGGGGTTCCGCCGACGCTCTTAAAAGCACGCACGGGAGAGTTGACACCACCGGGAATGCGATGTTGGGCACGTTCAAATAATTCTTGTGATTTACTCATGGGAGTTCCTTAAATAATGCTGAGAATTGTCTAGCAGTTTCGCTAATATTATCAGTACAAAAAAGGCTGCTAATCACTGCAACCATATCCGCTCCATTGTCGATAACTTGAGCGGCATTGTCCAGTGTAATCCCACCAATTCCACAAATTGGAATGTGTATTTTTTGCCTAGCAGCTTTCAATGTCTCAATGGATACAGTTGGAGCTTCAGGCTTGGTGGGTGAATTAAAAAAAGCTCCAAAAGCAATATAATTTGCACCTTGTTCCTGTGCAGAAAGAGCAAAAGCTAATTGTTTATAGCAGGAAACGCCAATAATCGCATCATGACCTAACTGCAAGCGAGCGTATCGGATGCTGCTATCATCTTTGCCAAGATGAACGCCATCCGCATGAGTGATTTTTGCAAGCTGCACATCATCATTGATAATAAAAGGAATATTATGCTGACAACAAAGTTCGCGTAAGTTTAGAGCATCATTTAAGCGTGTTTGATAATCCTGCATTTTATCTCGATATTGCAGTATTGATAAGCCCCCCGCAATTGCTGCGGAAACTTTGTCGATGAGCTCCTGCCCTGTTGAGCCATCGGTAATGCCGTATAAACCTTGTAATTTCATAAGCGATAAGGAATCAATTGCCCTTGTCCTAATTGCTGTGCCCGTTTCAGGCTGTTCCATGTGAACTCTTGCCCTTTGCCAATCGCATATTGTAGGCTGAAACCTTGGGCAATCCAACCTGCAATATTAGCCGCCAGCGTGCAACCTGAGCCATGATACTCATGATCCAAACGTCGCCATGAACTTTGACTGTGTTGCTTGCCTTTGCTGTAAAGCGTGTTATGAACATAGTTTTCATCACTGTGACTATGTGCACCTGTGATTAAAATATTCTCACAAAGCTGCTGCTCAAAAATAAGCGATCCATCATCATTATTTTGCCGTGCAATGCCTAATTGAATTGCCTCTGGAATATTGGGAGTAAGCAAGCTGACTAAGGGAAATAAATGCTCTTTGATATGCTCAATCAAGGGCTGATTGGATAGATTTTTACCCCCACCTGCGGCTAACACAGGATCACATACAACAGGAATAGGCTCATGTTTTTTGAGTAATCGGCAAACAACATCGACGACTTCTATACTACCGAGTAAGCCCAATTTAAACGCACTAACGGGCATATCCGCCAATATTTTTTCAGCTTGTTGTTGCATAAAATCAGCATCAACAAGCTGTATCGCTTCTACATTTTGCGTGTCTTGTATCGTAAGACAGGTGATAACGGTAACAGGGTAACTGCCAGTATAAGAAATAGCTTCCATGTCTGCCTGAATACCCGCACCACCACTAGGATCATGACCTCCAATTGCCATGACGATAGGACGTTCCGATTTTAGCACAGTGTTTTTTCCTAAGTATGTAAGATTTCCATTCTTCTTTTGTTGATCTTATACCGTTAATGCGTTTTGTCGATGAGGTGATCATATTCATGCTGAAAGATTAGGAATCTTTGGCTGGAATAAAATGCAACAATTATTCTTTAATGTCTAAAGTATAAACCTCGTAACGGTGATATGGAGGTAAAATATCCTTAACTTTTGTGACTTTACGGTTTTTACAGATCTGTAAAATGTGAGTTATTTGATTAACCATGTAAACGCTTAGGATACATTAAATTTTCTTCCATGTGATTAATTTCATCAATTCCCGAGACGACATAATCAGGATCAGTTTGTAATTCTTCGACAGGGAGTTTTCCCTCATAATCTAAACAACCTAAAATGTGTTTAATGCAATTGATACGAGCCTTTTTCTTATTATCTGAGCGGATAATTGTCCAAGGGCTGAGGCTTCGGTTGGTTTCATTAAGCATTTGGAATTTAGCAATGCTGTATTTATGCCAATATTCCTGAGCTAATTTATCCACAGGGGAGAGTTTATATTGCTTGAGTGGGTCTTTTTCACGGGCTTCAAAGCGTCGTCTTTGCTCTTTTTTAGAGACTGAAAAATAGAATTTAAAAAGCTTGATACCATCTTTGACAAGCATTTCTTCCAATGCGGGTACAGATTTTAAAAAGCGTTTATGTTGTTCATCTGTGCAGAAGCCCATCACAGGTTCGACCATTGCTCGGTTATACCAAGAACGGTCGAAAATGACGATTTCCCCCGCAGAGGGCAAATGCTTTAAATAACGCTGAAAATACCACTGTGTTGTTTCTCTATCATTTGGCTTAGTCAAGGCGACAACACGCACACCGCGAGCGTTCATGTGGGCAGTGATACGTTTGATTGTGCCGCCTTTGCCTGCGGCATCGCGTCCTTCAAAGAGCATTAAAATCCGCGAGCCATCGGCAATCACCTGATTTTGTAGCTTCATTAGCTCAATTTGTAGCTTATGTAGCTCTTTCTCATATTCTAAATGTTCTTTTTTGATATAAACAGGAACACGGTTTTTGCTTGGGTGTTTGTGTATATGACGATAAGCGATGCCTTCAGCGAGTTTGATTTTCTTCTTAGACTTGTGTTTTTTATCGTTGGCTTTAGCATCTGTTGTTTGCACGTTATGATTTTCAACCGTGTTTTCTGATTTTGAGTCTGTCATTTGAGTTTAACCTAAGATTTTTCCCTTTTTAATACGATCAGCTTCCATCAATTCGATTTCGCGTGAGCCAGAAATAACAATATTAGGGTCAGGTACAAAATCAAGGTCAGGATTCAGCCTTTCATAAGGTACGGAGTTAAGAATAACCTTCATCGCATTTAAGCGAGCAAGGTGTTTATTATCAGAACGAATGACTTTCCAAGGGGCTTTATTCGTATGGGTGGCATTCAGCATTTTGTATTTTTGTGTTGTGAAGTCGTCCCAGCGTTCTTGTGCTTGCACATCAATTTCACTGAGTTTCCATTGCCTTAGTGGGTCGCCTTTACGACGATCAAAACGTCTTTTTTGCTCTTTTTTCGATACGCTGAAATACAGCTTGACGAGGATTGTTCCTTGTCTCACAAGGTCTTTTTCAAAGCCTGTTACACCTTTCATAAAGTTTTTATATTCTTCTTGAGTACAAAAACCAAAAACAGGCTCAACCATGGCACGGTTATACCAAGAGCGGTCAAATAATACTACTTCACCACCGCGTGGAAATTCTGTTACATAGCGTTGGAAGAACCATTGCGTTCTTTGATGTTCAGTGGGTTTACCTAAGGCAACTACACGATAATGTTTTTCATTCATATAGCGGGTAACTCGGCGAATCGTACCGCCTTTACCCGATGCATCTCTGCCCTCAAATAAAATAATCATGCGGGTTTTCGTTTCTTCAAGGTATTTTTGCATTTGTATCAATTCAGCTTGATACGGCTTGAGCTGCTTTTCAAGATAGCGTTTGCTAAAAATCTTGTCTGCAGATTTGCGCATCTTTTTAATTTCTTTTTTTTGGTGTTCTTTGCTTTCTTTCTTAATTTGCTTAAGCTCTTCCTTTGTTTTTTCTACCATCTTTTCATTCATAGTTTTTTCCTAATCATTATTTTTTATTAATATTAAAGGACTATACATTAGTTAGATCTTTAATATCCGTATGAGTAATAGCAACTATTTGACTCACAAAGAATATAGCGGTAAATGAAATTTTTTGTAACAAAATATAACCATTATTTGATGTGCAAATAAATTATCTTGATCGCATAGCGATTGTAGTCAAGATAATTTTGATAAGTCCTGATAATAATCAAAAATATTTACATCGATTACAATAAATAAGCTAGTATTTAACGATTTTTCAAACTCATAATTATCAATGTACTATCAAAGAGTATCAAAATTTATTGAATGGACAGGCTCATTAACAGGAGTCAGTGCGGCTGTTTTGCTTGCTCTTAATATGTCGATTAGCGGCTGGGCTTATGTATTCTACTTGTTATCAAGTGTTTTACTATTAATCTGGGGGCTACGGGAAAAAGCTTACGGGGTTGCCTTTCAGAACCTTGTATTTATTGCAATCAATCTATTAGGCATATATCGTTGGTTGATATTATAAATTGGATATCAAATTATGGCTGAACGGATACAAAAAATACTTGCCAGAGCAGGCTATGGTTCGCGTAGGGAAATTGAACGCTGGATAGCACAAGGCGATATATTGGTTAATGGCAAACAACCTGAACCGGGTACAAAAATTACTGAAAATGATCAAGTAATACTGCGAGGGCAGCGTTTACGCTTGGAAAGCAGGCTAAGAGCAACGCCTAAAGTGTTGATGTATCATAAACAATCAGGCGAAGTCAGCACCACCAAAGACCCAGAAGGTCGCCCAACGGTATTTGATAATTTGCCCAAATTGCCTAGCGGACGCTGGATACAAGTCGGACGCTTGGATTTTAATACCGATGGCTTATTGCTATTCACAAATGATGGTGAATTAGCCAATCGACTGATGCACCCCTCATGGGAAATCGAGCGAGAATATGCGGTTAGAATTTTGGGTGAAGTTACTGATGATATTATCAAGCAGTTGCAGACGGGCGTGGAACTCGAAGACGGCATGGCTCGTTTTAATAGTATAAAATTTGCTGGCGGAGAGGGAGCAAATCAGTGGTATCACGTTGTTTTAAAAGAAGGTCGAACCCGTGAAGTCCGCCGTATGTGGGAAATGTTTGATTTAAAAGTCAGCCGACTCATTCGTGTTCGCTATGGCACTGTTAATTTACCCCGTTATCTCCCCCGAGGTCGCCATGAAGAACTTGATTTTAAAGCCATGCGAAGCTTATATGAAAGTGTTGGCTTGCGTTTAAATAATGATTATGACTCGGCTAAACGCAAAGCGGATAAAAAAGTAAAATATGGTAATAATCGCGGCAAGTCTAAAAAGCTTTATAAAAAGAAAAAGCGGAAGTAAGTACAGATTTATTTTATGAAGTAAACACATGCCCCTGCCGCAGCAAATAGGCTGTCCATTTGTAAAGAAAGCGATTTAATCGCCAGCGGCATAATAATGAACTATCTATTTTTGCCTCCCATGCAGCAACATTTTTCCCCGTTAATTGGCATTTTCGGCTAATGACTTCAGCTTGCCGCGAATCGTGATAAATTCTTACTCGCAAATCAGGACGCTGTTCTTTTTTGCCTTGAGTGAATTGATAAGTCAATAAAATAGTTGTGGTGTGTGCAGCTTGATCAAGCACACGCAAATGAACGGGCATCCCTTTAGGCGGTGTTGAAATAACTTCATCATTAATGCTTCTAACGTCGCCACAGAGCAGGCGAATTCGCATATAATTGTGCTCGTACATTTCCATCAATGCGGCGTAGGATTTTGGACGGGGTGCACAAATAGCCCGATGTTGATCTCTTATTTGCATAAAAATATGATACCATAAATACCAATAAAAAAAGAGGATGAAAGCAATCCTCGTGAAAAGAAACAATCCAAAGGAATGATAGAGAGTTGTTATGCCAATTGAAATTATTAAAATATCTCCCTTCGATGATCAAAAACCTGGCACATCAGGGCTACGAAAAAGTGTCAAACGGTTTCAAACCCCCGATTATTTGCAAGCATTTGTTCAATCAATTTTCAATTGTATCGAAAACCTTGAAGGTTCTATCCTCGTTTTAGGGGGAGATGGTCGTTTTTATAATCGTGAAGCGATTAAAATTATTTTACGCATGGCGGCTGCCAATGGAGTGGCAAAAGTTTTGCTAGGGCAGGGGGGTATTTTGTCAACTCCTGCTGTATCGCATCTTATTCGCAAATATAAAGCTTTGGGTGGCATTATTTTATCAGCAAGCCATAACCCCGGTGGTCCTGAAGGTGATTTCGGTATTAAATACAATATCGCAACCGGTGGTCCTGCACCCGAGTCAATCACTGAAGCAATTTATCAACAAAGCTTGCGGATACAAGAATACCGTATCCTGACAGTACAAGCGATTCCAATGGATAAGCTTGGAAGCTTTACGGTTGGTGATTTGCAAGTTGAGATTATTGATCCTGTTGCCGACTATGCTGATTATATGGAAACACTGTTTGATTTCCCTAAAATTACTCGCCTATTGGAAAGCTCCAATTTCTCCATGTTATTTGATGCAATGAATGCGGTAACAGGTCCTTATGCGGTTGAGATTTTTCAAAATCGCTTAAATGCTCCAGAGTCCGCCATTATGCGAAGAAGACCACTAGGGAATTTTGGTGGTGGGCATCCCGACCCCAATCAAGTCCATGCTAAAGAGCTAATGCAAAAGCTATATTCTGCTACAGGTCCTAGTTTTGGTGCGGCATCGGATGGTGATGGTGATCGGAATATGATTTTAGGGAATTACTTTTTTGTAACCCCGAGTGATAGCCTCGCTATTATAGTTGCCAATGCTCATTTAATACCCGGCTACAAAGATGGAATAAAAGGTGTAGCTCGTTCAATGCCCACTAGCCAAGCGGTTGATTTAGTCGCAAAACGCCTAGAAATTCCCTGCTACGAAACGCCAACAGGTTGGAAGTTTTTTGGTAATTTGTTGGACGATAATCGCATTACATTTTGCGGTGAAGAAAGCTTTGGCACAGGCTCAGACCATGTTCGTGAAAAAGATGGAATATGGGCAGTATTATTCTGGCTTAATTTACTGGCGATTAAACAATGCTCAGTTGAAGACCTTGTGCGTGAACATTGGGCAAAATACGGACGGCATTATTATACTCGCCACGATTATGAAGGGATTAATGCAACAAAAGCCAATGATTTAATGAGCAACTTAGAAGACCAGCTTGCAGGGCTTACAGGTAAAGAATTTGCAGGCTTAAAAGTCGCTCTAGCAGATAACTTTTCATACCTTGATCCCGTCGATGGCAGTCGCACTGAAGGGCAGGGAATACGAATTATTTTTGAAGATGATTCAAGAATAATTTTCCGCTTATCAGGCACAGGCACACAAGGAGCAACCTTACGAGTTTATATTGAACGCTATATTGCCGACGTTAAACAACATGACCTCGATACCCAAGAAGCTCTAGTTGAATTAATCGCCATTGCCAATGTGCTCGCTGATATTGAAGAATACACAGGGCGATGTAAGCCTGATGTAATCACTTGATATGATTCTTGAGTCTATTATTACCTGCCCTAAATGTGGCTTTCAGCAAAAAGAAACGATGATAGAAGGCACTTGCCAGCTATACCATCGTTGTTCTAACTGCAAGGAACAAATAAAAGCAAAAGACGGTGAATGTTGTATATTTTGTTCTTACGGTGATATGCCATGTACTAATGCTCAGTTTATAGGTTCATCATGTTGTGGGCAAGACTGATCTTACGAAGATTGAAACAGTATATGGGAATAAAACAGATATTTCCTATTGTTATAAAATAGTCTTAATTATCGAAACTAAACGTTTTTTAGGTAGTATACCTGGTTCGGCATAAATAACCTTATGCTCTTTATTGAGAATGACGTTATAAGGTAGGGCTTCCATTGTATTACCGAGTGTTTTTGCAAGTTTATAAATATCAGCTTCGCCATAGGCGATAGGATAATTAATATTATATTCATCAATAAAGCGTTTTATTAAATTTTTTTATCTAATGCAATGCCAATAATTATAAAGCCCTTGTTAGATAGTTTATCATAGACATCAATAAAACCAGGAATCTCAGCACGGCAGGGAGGACACCATGTTGCCCAAAAATTGATAAGAACGACTTTCCCTTTATAGTCAGTTAAGTTTATTTTTCCTGATTTAATTGATTGTAAGCTAAATTGAGGCGCTGACTTTCCAATATATTCAGTACCATATTGGGAAATAAAATTAGTGTTTGGCATTATTGCTTTTTCGTCATCACTGTTACTCTAACAAGCAGTCAGTGTAACTAAGATAAATAGGGGTGACAAAAGGCGATAAGCCAACATAATTATAATTCTGTTGCTGTTTGTATTTTAGCAAGGTGTGCTAAAAAAGCCTCAGGTGCATGATAACCCACTAAGCGATACTCTTTTAACTCTGTACCATCAGGCTTGAAGAACAGGATAGCAGGTGGAGCAATAATTGATAATTTTTTCATTAATGCTTTATCTTGGTCGTCATTTGCAGTGACATCAGCTTGAATAGTATTAATATTCTGCAAGTTGGCAATTACACGAGGATTGGCAAATGTAATATGCTCTAGTTCTTTGCATGATACACACCAATCTGCATAAAAATCGAGCATTGAAATTTTATTGTTAGTTTTAGCTTGTGCTAAAGCTACTTCAAGCCCCTTAATACCTTTTATACGTGTAAAGTTTACAGAAGCGGGTATATTGCTTGTTTGACTACTGACGATTGCACTTGGAGTAAATAGTTTTTTCAATGGTTGTGTTAAGCTAGTATTACCTGTTGCTGAACCAATTATCATCATGACTCCGAAGATAAACATGACAATTCCAATCCCTTTAAAGAAGCGGGCTATGTTGCTGGTTTCTACAGTAATTCGTTCTAATGCACCAGTATAGAGGCTAGAAACAAGTAATAGGGTACCAGTGAGTAATAAAGTGACTTCACCTGGTACAATACGATCAAGCATCCAAATTGCCAAGCCAAGCATCATAACACCAAAAATTGCTTTTGTCGTATCCATCCATGCCCCTGCTCTTGGAAGTAACTTTCCTGCAGATGTACCGATAATCAGTAGCGGTGTCCCCATCCCCATACCTAATGCAAATAAGGCGGAACCTCCGAGTACTGCATCTCCTGTTTCTGCAATATAAATTAATGCACCAATTAGTGGAGCAGTAACACAAGGTCCTACGATAATGGCAGATAAAATCCCCATGATAGCAACACCCATGATATTACCACCTTCCTGTCGGTTACTGATCTCAGTTAAACGACTTTGAATACTACCTGGCATTTGTAGTTCATAAAAGCCAAACATAGATAGGGAAAGAAGCACAAAGATAATAGCGAATAAAATAATGACCCAAGGTGTTTGAAAGATTACTTGAAGGTTGATTGCACCTGCAGATAGCCCTGCAATAACGCCCACGAATGCATAAGTTGTTGCCATTGGTAACACATAGGCAAGCGATAGCATAAAGGAGCGGCGTGTTGATAAATAACCTGTCTGACCTGCGATAATACCCGATAAAATAGGAATCATTGGGAATACACAAGGTGTTAATGCTAAACCTAAGCCTGCAACAAAAAAGATAGCGAGCATGGCAAAAAAGCTACTATTTTTAAGCTTATTAGCAAAAACATCTTGCTCAGTTTGTTCAATACCAACGGAGGAAGATATTGTTTGTGCGGTATTTTTCTCCATTTCTGTTGCTGCTGTAACAGAATCTCCAAGAATAGGAGTAGTAACTTTTACAGGTGGATAGCAAATTCCTGTTAGTTCGGAGCAACCTTGATATTCAACAAATAATTTGGCTGTTTTACTGATTTTTCCTTCTAGCGGAATTTCGACATTAAAACTTTTCTCATAGACCTCAATTTCACCATAAGCTGCATCATTTTTAATAACTGTTTGGAGGAAGGCAAGATTTCCTAATATAAGATCATCAGCATCAAGTAACTTGAACTTGATTTTTTCTTTATACAAGTAGTGACCTGGGGTAATGGTGAATTTAGCAATGTATTGATTATTAGTAGTTTGTAGATCAAATTGAAATGCTTCTTCAACAGGAATGGGTTGTTTCTCTTTTTCACTTTCAAAACCCATTTTAGTAATTAAATTTTTTGTAGAGAGGGTATTACTATTATTGGTTTCAGTTTTATTCGTATTGTTATTTTGCGTACTTTGAGTACTATTAACTGTAGTTAATATAGGAGGTACTGTACCGCTGTCTTGTTTAGCTAATGTAAAATCTATTTTTTTAGGTGGATAACAAACACCACCATCATAGCAGCCTTGATGAGTTGTTTGGATTTTGATTTCGGAGGGAAGCTCACTTCCATCAATTGTTTCTACAGGGATATTAATGGTGACTTCTTTACGGAATATATCAACCATTTTTCCTTGTGTTATATCTCGATATTTTTCAGATACGGGATATATTGGTTTACCTAATTTTATATTGTCACTATCGGATTTAAACTTAAACGTTTTTTTATACAAATAATAGTTATCGGCAATTTTCCACGTGGCAGAAATATTACCCGATGAGTCATATACTGGTTGAGAAAGACTAAATGCTTCATCAGGTTTTAGTAAATCTTCTTGACTAAGCCCGTAGGCATTAGATGCAAACAGTAAAATTATAAGGTAGATTAATTTTTTCATTGTGTCTCTTTGTTAATTGGTAGATTTTAGCACTATATTCATTCTGAATTTTTCGGATACTTACCAGCCCTAAATATTTTTTATATCAAAGTCATGATTCCAGATACATAGATATAATTGCATATAATGTCACAAATATAGTCTTAGATGTTCATTTCGTCGAGCTTTTTCAAGAGATAGAAGAATACTATTTTGTATAGCCATCCAGTTTATGGTCTATTCTGTTATAAGATTCATAAACTCCATGTTTTTGACTGGGGTTCAAATAAAATGGAGCCCAATTTAGTCGGTCACTATAAAATTTTAAATATTGAATGAAATCACCACTACCAACACGCAATGGAATCAGCCCAAGTTATCTTTGGTTGCCAGAAGGCAATTGGGCGACGATTTTGGATTTTCTTGCTGAACGCTTTCCGCATATTGATCGGGATACATGGGAATATCGGCTTCAGCAAGATGGCATTATGAATGAGCAAGGGGTTTTATATCGCCCTGATACGCCTTATGTTGGCGGTGAGCGGATGTTTTATTATCGCCATCTTGAAAAAGAAACAAAGATACCCTTTCAAGAGACCATTTTATTTCAAAATGATCACTTTATTGTCGTCGATAAACCGCATTTTTTGCCTGTTGCCCCAGCGGGTAAATATCTTCATGAAACCTTATTAGTCCGCCTTAAAAAGCGTTTTAACATGGATTTTATTACACCGATGCACCGCATTGATCGTGAAACAGCAGGGGTTATTTTATTCTCAAAAAATCCAGAAACACGGGGGCTGTATCAAGTAATGTTCCAAGAACGAAAAATGCACAAAACCTATCAAGCGATTGCCCCACGCTTACCGCATATTGACTTCCCTTACACTCACGAAAGCCGTATGGTGAAATCAACACCTTTTTTCTGTATGAAAGAGGTTGATGGTGAACCTAACGCTAAGACGTATATTGATTGCATCGAAACGCGAGGTGATTTAGCCCGCTACCACTTAGAAC
>JALWYT010000295.1 GCA_026992705.1 Thiotrichaceae bacterium | reverse complement strand
TGGATGATGCAGCAGTGAATGAATTAAAAACCAATATACAAAAGAAAAAACTTCAGCAAGAAGCTGGCGATATTAGTGAATTAGAACAACAGTTAGCAGATACCCCTGATGATTTACAAACCATGCTGGATTTAGCCAAAGCTTATATCGCCAATGAAAATATGGAAGCAGGCTTAGAGCTGTATCTCAAAATCATGCAAAAAGATAGAAGTTTTGCAGATGATGCAGGCAGAAGTGGATTGCTAGAAGCCTTTACCTTAATGCCTTCTGATGATCCTTTATTGAAAAAGTATCGTGGAAAAATGTTTTCTTTGTTACATTGATAGCTTTTTACTCAACAAATCAGGTAAGTCGTATAAAGTCATGGTATAACGTGGGGAATTTTCCACTGTAATAATTTAGCGTATTGAGAGCAGTGGTAGATTCCTTGCTTTACAGTGATAAAGTACCAATATTTATTCTTTCTCCATTCGATAAATTAAATCAAAACCTTGATTAATACCGGATTGAGCCTCTAGTGTTAGGCGTTTGTTAATACGATATTCTATAACAATATGCTGTAAGGAATCGAAAAGACCAACAATATATTTGAGATAGAGATTAGGACCTAAGCGTTTTCCTAATTCTAGTTCACTGGATTCTAAGCCTTTGTCGGAATTGAGATTGACGGTGTCTAAGCCTAGCGATGTGCCAATTGAGCGTGCAATACCTTCACCGCCGGTTACACCTAAGCTGGTCAGTGCATTGAGTAGCATTGTGCCTTCATTGCCAGAAGTTTCTGAAAGCTTTCTGCCCGTAAGTAGATAACTGAGAATATCGGTTTGTGATAAAGGTGGATTAGAAAATAACATGGTTTTAGGTTGTTGCATAGTTCCTGTTAAATGAATACCCGCTTCAATATTGGGCAATTTGCGGATAGCTTTTATGTCCATGCCCGGATTGTCAACAGGACCATTAAAAACTAAACGACCTCGCGTAATTTTTAAGTCTTGTCCATAGGCTTTATAAAGCCCATCGGTAATTTTTAAGCTGCCTTGAGCAAAGAGTGCTTGTTGTTGCTCTCGAATCCGAAATTTTCCTGATAATTTTGTTTTTAAGCCAAAACCTGAAAAACTAACTTTATCACCGATAATCACGCTAATATTTGGATGTATTTTATAGCCTCTTGATTGAGCGAGTTGTTTTACCCTGCCGCGATGTCTAGGCTGATCTTTGCCTAAAATCACCACATCATCAGACTCGTAAATAGCCATTTTAGGTAATTCATTGAGCTTAATCGTCGTTTCAGGAATGCTCAACGTCCCTGCAATATCAATCGTTTTAGGACTTACTTTCATTGTCAAATTTGGAGAAACTACACTCTTGACTTCATAAGTATCCATAAAATCCAATTGATTGCCTTGCAAGCGAACATTGGCTTGCCAATTATCTAATGTTTCACCGCTGAGCGTGCCAGTAATAGCGAGTTTGCCTTTGCCTGATTGCAGGCTTCCTGTGATATTCGCTTGATTAGCCTTTTGGGAGACCACATTTAGATTAATATGTTGGATATTTGTACCTGTTTCTACTAGGGAAAAACTTGCATTCATCAAGTTTGCTTTAGCAGAGACTTTGGGAGTATTGAGCAAACCTGATAGATTAATTTGAGCTTTTATTTTGCCCTTTAACTGCTGAATATCAGGCATGAGGCGATTTGCCCATGCAATATCAGGCATATCTAAATTAATTTTTGCCTTGATGCTATTTTGTGAGGCTTGCTTGGCTAATGTCAGCACTGCATTGGCAGAAATATCTCCACGTTCAACAATATGTGCGGCAAAATCGCCGTGAACTTTATTTCCGTTTAATCTGATATTGAGTTGAGCCTGCTGATATTGCAGTTTTTGTGGTCTGCCTTTTTCGGGTTTAAGAGTAAAATAGCTATCAGGCAAGGCTAATTTCGCCGTGCCAGTTTGATTTTTAATATTAAAATCAGCATTTGCCTCACCTGCAAAGTTTACTGTTTTCGGCAGCCATTTTTTAAATAAAGATAGCGGAATATGTTGTAATGTCCCTTTCGCAGTTAAGCCTGCTTTGTTTTGCCAATCTGTTGTTGAGCAAACCAGTGATGCTCTATTTTTCAGGCAAAGCTTTCCTGTGTGTAGCCGCTGCTGATTTGCGGTAATTGACACCGCTGAACTTAGTTGCCATTTCCCTGTATCGGGATTATTTAAACTAAAGTTTTGTAGATTGCCTTGCCATTGCTTTTTCTTAACATCCCAGCCGCCTTGAGCAGTTAAATTAATATCCGCATAATTATCTTTTAGCTTGAGCTTGATACGATGTTTTTTGATTGAACCTTTGCCATCAATGGCGATTTTATTGATGTTTTCACCGGCTGTTTTTAGCTGATTAATTGTCGCCGTAACCAGTGTTTGCTCTTGTTGTTGGCTAATATCAGCATTCATTGTATGAATATAAATATCCTGAAAACGCAGTGATTTTCCTTTCAGCGTGGCGACGGCTTTTAATTTTTCTAAATGCCCTTGCAGCTTGCCTGTTGCATTAAGTGTGCCGCTTAAACCTTTGTAGAGCTGGCTGAGTTTATTGCCCGCTAATTTCCACTCAATATCGAAATGATTACCTGCTTGCCCATCTACAAATAAGGTATTGCGACCACTACTAAGCTCTACGCCATCGAGCTTGATGGTTTTGTCTTGAATGTCGATTTTTCCTTTGCCTTTGAGCGGATAACCTTGCAAGCTGCCATTGAGTGCTTGTAAATCTATTTGAGTGGCTAATTTGCCTTGTTTGAATTGTCCTTTTGATAGCAATTTAGTGCTTAATACGGCAGGGAGGTCAGGCAAAATGGTTTCGCTGTGAATGTGCTCCGTATTAAGAGCAATATCCCAAGCCATCGCTTTCTCCCAATTGACTGAGCCTTTGATGCTTGCTGTGCCTTGCAAGCCATCAATTTTTAGCCTTTTAATCTCTGCGGTATTCCCTTTTAACTGAATATCCCCTTGAGCCGAAACAGGCTGCTTTTGATATTGTGTTGTTAATTTATTGAGCTTGATTGTGCCGATTGCTTTACCGGCTTTCAGCGTACCTTGGCTGCGGAATTGACTGGATAATGGAGCGGTAAACTCAGGAGCGATACTAGCAAGGTTTAATTTATCGGCTTGTAAAACCACATCCCAGTCCAGTTTATCTGCATTTTTCCAATTCAGTTTTACCTTGCCTGTTGCCTGCCCCTGCAAAGCATTGAGTGTTAATTTTTGGATTATTAGGTCGTGTTCTGAACCTCTTGCTGTTAGCTCTAATTGAGCATCATGATATTTTTTAGAGTGTAATTTAGCCCCGCCACTTAAACGATAGTGTTCTAAATTACCTTTTAGCTGAAAGCTCCCTTTGAGCGTGCCGTGTATGGGGTGGTGATAATGTAAATTCAACTGACTATCCGCATTATACGGAGCATTAAGACTTGCATTGCCCGATAAATTAATTGCTAAAGGCTGTTGTTCAATAATGGGCTGAGCAGTTAATGACTCAATCTGCAAGCTACCATCCTGCGTATGAGCAACCGCTTGGATATTATTAATCTGCTGCTGTATTTCACCTTTTTGTATAATTAATTGCTTG
>JALWYT010000294.1 GCA_026992705.1 Thiotrichaceae bacterium | reverse complement strand
CCGGTGGTTTATTGTTATTGGCAGAACATGGTCCTGGCGCATTCAGCTTAGATAAAAAATAAATAAGGAGTTTACGGTGAGCTTATTAGTTAAAGGCAAGTTTAAAAAAGACTGGTTCGATAAAGTCAGCGAAGGGGGGGAGTATGTTCGAAAGGATTCTCAGTTTCGAAATACTATTTCACCTGAAGATGCTGAAAAAGGTCGCTACCATCTTTATGTTTCTTATGCCTGCCCATGGGCTCACCGTACATTAATATTTAGAAAGTTAAAAAAACTGGAAGATATTATTAGTGTCTATTATAAGCAGATGTATCCTATCGATATTTTAAAGTCATTAGCCAAATCTAATGATCTTTTATGGTATTATGATGGCAAAGTTCTCTATATTTATAAAAATAATGAGATACAAACAGGTTCTGTTACATTAAAACGTTTATCTGTAAAACAATTTAGCCAAGCATTACGTAAAATCGGTATTTTAGACGATCAGTTTTATTGGAATGAAGTGGAATCTGAAGGTATTGTTTACTTTAAAGGTCCTGAACGATTCGTCAGTGCAGTTTTACAAATGTCTGAAATTCTTGATAATAAAAAGCCCACTAATGACAAAGTTTTTAAATGGGTAAGTAAATCTGGTCGAGTACATTATAGCAATATTAACCCTGAAAAAGGTGAGGTTAGTATTGGCTCAAAGGTTCATATCTTAACTAAAGATAACTTATATCTAGATAACTAAAATAGTCTTATGAATACAAAAGAAAGTCCCTACCTATTAAAAGTATTATCAGGCTTTAATGCAGGAGCTAAAATTAACCTTAATGTAGGTAGTTACACAATTGGCAACTCAAATGACTGCGAAATTATTTTCCACGATAAATATATTGCTCCTCAACACATCAAACTGATTATTACAACCAAAGATATTTTTATCCATCCTCTCGCTAATCCAATCTATATATCAGGTAAAGATATTGGCACATATGATACAAAGTTACATCCTTATCAAGTTGTCACAATTGGAAACGTCCACTTTACCATTGGATTTAAAGAGCATCCTTGGCCAGCAATCAAACATCCCATTTTTCAAAATAAAAATGCTACAAATAAACACCACAGAAATAACAAACAAAATAAAAATTCATCATGGAAATATCTACTAGCCGGATTTGTCGTATTACTTTCTGCTAATACTTTCTACTTCGCACCTAAAATAACACAAAGCTTACAAGGTATAACAGAGGATACAAAAATCCAACAAAAAATCAGAACTAGCATGAAAGACTTAGGGTTTTCAAGTTTATCCATTGACCATGTAAATCATAAGCTACTCATTACAGGCTATGTAAAAAACAATATAGAGAAACAAAAATTAATCAAAGAAATTGAAAGTCTGAATTATCCTGTCATTTATCGGATTTGGGTTGATCAAGAGCTAGTAAATCAAGCACACTATATAGCAAAAGCCTTTGGTGAATCTGATATTCAGTTTTCAATGAGTGATAATGGTAAATTAATAGCCAAAGGTTATGTAAAAAATTCCGCTAATTGGAATAAGGTACAAAAAACTATTATCAATGACATTGGTGGAATAAAATCAATAAAAGATGATAATGTTGACTCAATACAACAACAACTAGAGAAGTTTCAAGCGTATTTAGCGGATAAACCCTTTAAAAATCGCATATTATTAACAATAAAAGAAGGAAAAATTACAGTTTCTGGTGAATTAACAGATGATGAAATAAGTCAGTGGAAAAAAATAAGAGATAATTTTTTTAAACAATACGGAAAGATTCCTGACCTAGTAGAGAATTTACAAAGTCCTAGAAGCCGATTTAAATTAGCAATACGCAGTGTTAGCGTAGGTAAAGTACCTTTCATCACCTCAAAAGATGACAAAAAATATCTAGTGGGTTCTCATCTAGGTAAAGGCTATTATGTGAAATCAATAACACCAGACAGAATTTTACTACGTCATAATGATATAGAAATTCCTGTCTATTTTGGAAAAAAGGATAACGATAATGCTACAGACACAAAACAACCTGCAGGGAAACCACATTGATGGAGACTATAAAAATCAATTACTCATTAAATTAGGGGAAACTGCAAATGAAGTAAGAAGTGAGTTAGATAAAGGGCTTCAGCCTAACGAATATGAAAAAGCAGATAAATTATTAAAAGCAATTGAAGCTGCAATTTATGTTGTTGAACAAGAATAATAATAGTCCAATTCAACACAATGAATTGGTGTAAAGGCGTAAACACCAAAAACAATCATTAACATTATTTTATGATTGTTTTAGAAGGTCTTAATTAGGGTCAGGTTAGTGTTTCTCTAAATTTACTTTAAAGGTTGAGAAAACTATGAGACCTTGATTAAAGGCTTTTTGAGTAATACTACTCAGAAACTAATACATTACGTCTAATGTAAAGTGAGTTTACATTTAGTATTAGTTTCACTGTAATTTAAATTATACGGAGAAATTAAAATGAATAATGTTTTCGGAGTAGCAGGTCAAGCTATTCAAACCCAAGCTTTACAAAATGGCATTCAAAGTGCTGATGCTGCACAAAATTCAATTGAAAACTTTCGAGCTGAAATGCAACGAATTGCCGCAGAATCAACACAGGATAGTATCAAAAATGATGCTATCACAAAAATGCTAAATGATGCTAGACAAACATCACAAGCATTCTCACGGTAGTTAATAAATTATCGTTAAGCTTGTAAAAATATAGTTGCTATTTCATCATAAATTAAGTTTATAGGGTTATCGCAGTATAGTGTATAAAGCTATGAGCTTTAAAATATGGGATAGCAACTTAATTAGATTCTTTGATTTCTCAAGTAATAACCTAAAATAAAGGATAGTTCATAATAAAAAATTATTTTAATTTTTTACTTTGAATTGCAAGGGACTGCTATAGAAATTAAAACTAAATCACGTAAGCATAAATTTATTAACATCACCTATATTGATATCGAATCTAATTAAAGAACTAATGACCATAGATATTTTATAAATAACAATGAACTAGGGGAAAAAATGAATATCGCGACAGAGTTAATTCAAATACTTGCACAAATTGGCTATATGGCATGTTTCAAAGGTCATATTGAAAAAGGTCAAATTATTATGGATGGTGTCGAAGCAAATTGTGAAGGACAGCCTGCAGCTAAAGTCGGAGTGGCTATTGCTAGAATTTATGGTGGTCGTCACGATGATGCTATCACAATATTACGAGATGATGTACTTAGTGTCGACCCCGATAATACAACTGCTCTGTGCTTTTTAGGCATGGCATTAGCAGATTCAGGTAGAAAAGAAGAAGCACGAGGCTTATTTCAGCAACTTGCAGAAAAAGGTAATGAGGACGAAAAAACCATTGCTGCAGTGTATCTTAATGGTTAACTTAGGAATTAGGAGCCTATTAATATGATTGAATCCATCAACAATGCAATAATAACACTACCTAATATGACACAAGGTACTCAAGCCATTAAATTACAAACACCTGAACCAAATGATATAACAAAGTTTAATAGTATCTTACAAAAATCACAAAATACCAATTTTGATGGTATTCAAGTTAACAAAAGCATAACAAAGGAACTAGGAGTTTTAGACAAGTTAATTGAAACAAATCGTAATTATATTAATATCAAAAATAATGCTATTGATATTGGAAAACTCTTAGCTCCAAAAGAGGTCAAACCTAAAACGGAGGTTTCTATTCATACTGTAAAGAATAATAAGCGACAAGTACAAGATACAATAAGGACGACTTTGAAAGAAGATGATATAGTACCTATTGATAATGCTTTAAAAAATGCAATATCTGAAATTAGAGAGTTACGGAAAACAAAAAAGTTAGTTAATCAAAAGTTTATGGAAATGAGAGTTTGGAATACCAATATGGCTATTTTTTCAGCAGTTGTGAAAAATATTACTACTGGTTTCCAAACACTTTTCCGTTCAAGTGGATAAAATATTTAAGGAAGTTATGATTAAGCTTAAATAACAAAACAATACTTTTTATAAATCAATAAAACTTAGTCACAACTTCCTTAAAGGACACCTAATATTAACAATGTAAAGGTGCCCCAAATAATAAATAAACAAGAGACTGGGGAAAATGACGAAAAGAATAAGTATATTACTCATAAGTATATTACTACTTTCAGGATGTCGAGTAGAGCTATATAGTGGGCTTACAGAAGATGATGTTAATTATATGTTAGCATTATTAATGCGGAATAATATTGATGCAGAAAAAGTTATTAATAAAAAAGAAAAAAGCTATACACTTCTTGTAGAAGAATCTGATATTCCTGATGCTGTTGAGTTACTAAGAGAAAGTGGTTATCCACATGAAAAATCTATTTCAATTAAAGACTTATTTAAAAAAGAAGGCTTAGTATCATCCCCTCTAGAAGAGCGTGTCAGATATATCTATGCTTTATCCCAAAGTATCCAAGAAACACTATCACAAATTGATGGTGTTATCATTGCTCGAGTACATATCGTTATTCCTGATAACGATCCATTTAATAAAGAAAAGAAACCATCTGCTGCTTCTGTATTTATAAAATATAAACCAGAATCAAATTTAATTGATATAAAGCCTCAAATTAAAAAAATTGTTCAAAATAGTATTGAAGGATTAACCTACGACCAAGTCTCTGTTGAAATGTTACCTGCACAAACTAATCGATTTATAAATCGTTAATAAAGAGTAAGTAAACATGGAAAGTCAAATAGCGGTTAACAAAAACTCTCCAGTTTGGGAGTTTAATTACAAACCTGATCGATATATACATAAAAGTTGGTTAGCAACAATACCCAACGGTCAATTGCTTGAGAAGTTACGAGCTAATAAACGAGATACAACACAATTATCACAATATTTATTAAGCCAACTGGGATTCAATGGTGAATTTTACTTTGACTTCTCAAATAATCCATTGGCTAATGTTGCCCTACTCCCTTTGGAGTCACTTGAAAAACTTATTAAGTTAATTGGTGTAACATATAATCATAAAATAATTAATCGTGTTATAGAAAAACAAGAAGTTATTTTACTTAAAAACACATTAGGTGAAGACGTATATAATTTCTCTTTTCAGCATGCTCCTTTAGTTGCTAAGAAAAAATTGTCTTCTATTAATTACACAAAGAAAATACCACTTCATGAAAGAATCATTAGTTCAGGCTTTATTTGTCTACATTCTGCATTTCAAAGACAACCTGCTGCCTTAAAAAAACGCCTATTAATTAAACTTCCAAAAGAGTGGATTATAATGAGCCAACGCTATATTAAATCTTGTGATAAAAACGCATTTAGCGAAGCAGAATGTATATATGTTACGCAAAATATAGCTAGCTACTTAAATGGAAAACAAAATGCCTAATTTTATAAAAATAAAGCCATCAGACATTAACCTAGACCCAAGCAAAAAAATCTTAAAAGCACAGGATTATGCTGCCTTTGTTGAATCAAAAGAGTTATTAAAAGCCTCTGAAAGAAAAGCAAAAGAACAAGAGGAAAAGGCTACAGCTGCATTAACGGGTATGATGCAAAAATCTATGCACGATATTTCAGAAAAGATAAAAGCTGAAAAAATTCAACATAGCTTAGAAATAACTCAAGCCTCTATTCTTCATCTAAAAAAATTAGAACAGGATTTAGTAAATCTTGTGATGTCTTCTGTAAAAAAAATTATTGATGACTATAGTGATGAAGAACGTATATATTATGCAGTAAAAAGTGCACTAAAATTGCTCTGTCAAACAAAAAAAGTTGATGTAAAAGTTCATCCTGAAGCTGCATCAGCATTACTAGAGCGACTCAATACACTTAAACAACAGTTTGAACATATCGATATCTACCCTGATGAAAAACTCAATAAAGATGATTGCATTATTGAATCTGAGCTTGGTATTATTAATGCTAGCCTTGAGAATCAAGTCGCTAATTTAGAAAAAAGTATTAACAATATGATTACAACTTATTAAGGAAGCTTTACACAATAATCCTAATATCACTTTGATTTTATTCTAAGTTGCTACTTCTATGAACCCACATAGCAAGCACACTTTCTTACTCTGTGAATAATTAAATCTTAAATCAGATTTAGATAAAGTGGTTTAAGGAAGTTATGATCAAATCATAATCATGAGCAATCTTTTCGGTACTGCCCAAAATTGTCGATTTGATCATAACTTTTTTAGTTTATCGTTCAAAGAAAAGATGGTTAGAGTGATTCCAAGAATTAAATGATTGCTTTTCATCTTTATCATCATTTTCATGATTTCTTTGGCGAGTACTACTACGCTGAATTATTACACGCACTTTAGCTATAGCCGTTCCTCCTTTTCCATCACTAACCGTATAAGTAAAACTATCCCAGCCGTGGTGGTTGTCAGCAGTATAGATAATTTGATTATCCTCAATACTAACAACACCTTTTCGCCCTTGTGTCACTGAAGTAATCTCTAGATCATCACCATCTGCATCACTGTCATTGCTTAATACATCAATTACTACAGACTCTTTTTGTTTGACTCTAGCATGATCAAACCTCGCTTTTGGTGGAGTATTTTCGACAACTTCCTCCATCACTTTAATTGTTACTGTCGCTACATCATTACCTCCATTGCCATCTGAAATAGTGTAGCTAAAACTATCTTCACCAATATAATTAGCATTTGGTGTATAAGTAATAATACCGTTTGCTTCTGTTACAGAACCATTATTAGGCACAGTTATATTATTAATTGATAAATTATCACCATCTGCATCGGTGTCATTAGCTAATACATCAATATCTACTGTTGAGGTATTATAAACTTCAGCCGTATCATCATTTGCCACAGGAGCTGTATTGCTTCGTGTTGTTGCTGTTGCAGCAGGAGAAAACGCTGTTTCATTACCCGATGCATCACGAGCCTTGACTTTAAAAGAATAACTTGTACCTGCTTGCAAACCTGTAGCCGTATAAGTTGGTGATGACTGCCAGGTACTATCTGTACATGCTACACTGTCACTATCACAAGAAAAGTAATATTCCACATCAGAATTATCATCAGTCGCTGTTGCCGATGTCATTGATATACTAAAACGATCCACAGCCTGGGGAGCAGTTGCCCAGTTCATTGGATCTGGTGTAGGTGCGGTTGTATCATTAAGTACAGGGATAGTGCCATCAATAAAATACTGCCCAACACTACCATACGTTGTGTAATTAGCACTACTATCATCTTGTACGTGCAAGTAATAGGTTCCTGCAGTAACTGCTGTATTTATACCTGCATCCGTTGTATTTGCTGGCTTACTATCGGCAATCAAATTTCCTGACGCATCATATAAAGAAAGGGCAATATCTAAGTTTCCACCATTTGTATGTATTGGTTCTTGTAATGGAGAGGCTTGTAATACAACATCTCCCCCTGCCGTGGTAAATGAGAAAATATCAACATCATTTGGAGTATTAATAACGCCTTTATTCGCTGGAAGTGTATTATTTGGGTCAGTAACAGGTGTTGTTGCAACAACATTTCCATTAGCATCTAAACTCAGTGGAGTCGCTTGAGATGCTATATCAGCATGATCATCATTTATATAGTTTGTTTTGCTTGCAATGATTGCGACATCATCCTCTGTTTGCCCTGCATCAGGATAATCACCTTTACTCCATTGTGTTACATTGCGGCCATAACTCGCTCCCATTATCGGTCCCCAGCTAATATCACCTGTACCCTGTCCAGTATAATATTCACTTGTGCTACTTGTATCATGAGATAAGCCCATATTATGACCCATTTCATGAGAAGCTGCTTCTGCCACGTAATCAGCACGCCCCCCTCCTAAATTATTGTAATAAACTAACGTTGGTGAATAAGTTGTGGCATAAGATGGATCACCAAATACGTCTAAAAAGGCAACGCCTCCTGCACCTCTAGCTGGCATATCAACACCATTAGCATCGACATCTTTTGTGATAAGAATACGTCCAGTATTTCGATCAAATGAGGCAGGTTCTTCTGTTGTGACATCAATATCAAAAGGGGCATAATCTTCAGCAATACGTCTCCAAATTTCCACGATACTCGCTTTTTCTGTATCACTAAATGTTGTGGCATCTCCATCTGTATCATAAGCAACGGCATTCAAATCTACTCCACTCCATGCTGTACCTGAAATAAGGTGACCATCAAAGTCTATATAAATAGTTTTTGTGCTATTAGGTTTACTATGTAGCTTAAATACATTTGAGACTGAAGTAGCCTGTAATGTCGTATTTGGCTCTACAACCGCCCCAGTAGATACAGTTTCTGGAAAGTTATCAGCAAAATACACACTACCATCTTCAGTAACATGCAAGAAAGGTAAATCATGTTCTTTTGTATTTACTCTGTCTAACCAGTCTTGTGCTTTTTTCTTGGCTAATTCATTTAGATCTTCAAAATCATCCTTGAATTTACTCATGGGTAGATCATTAAAATCTAATTGACTTAATACTAGATTTTTAACATTTGGCATATTTTGTGAAAATACCGGCGTTGAAGTAGCTAATGCGGCAGAAATACAGACACTTAACAGTACCTTGTTATATAGTTTTTTATTCATATTGACACTCGTATTATTTTAATATTGGGAGTTATTATTTATGATTGACAGATTTTATCTGGGAATAAATGCCGTTAATCATGACAGCATTTAATATAAATAAGATTTATTAATTAATCAATATTAATAATGGCATTGATTAAAATTTCTCTATAAAGATAAAATTCGTTCACCTAAGATATTGTAGATGCTCTACCCCAAATGAAACCCTACAAATGGCTATTACCTTTATGACCATAAACGAAGTTCACTAGCTTAAGTTTATCCATCAAACTCAACTAAAGCCTTCTCAACCAAAGGATGTACAAACCCAGAAACACAGCCACCAAGTACGGCGATTTCTTTAACCAAAGTGGATGATATAAAAGAATGCTGCTCCGCTGGTGTTAGAAAGACAGATTCAACATCAGGAGCTAAATTACGATTCATACTAGCTAGCTGAAATTCATATTCAAAATCGGATACCGCTCGCAAGCCACGCAAAATAACTTTTGCGTTTTGTTGATGAGCGAAATCAACTAACAAGCCCTCAAACCCCATAACTTTGACATTCGGCAAATCAGCCAATACTTGTTTAGCCATCGCAACACGATCATCAAGGCTAAATAAAGGCTGCTTTTTAGTATTCGAGGCAATACCAATAATCAACGTATCGAATAATTGGCAAGCACGCTGGGCTAGATCAGTATGCCCATTGGTAATGGGATCAAACGTCCCAGGATAAATTGCGGTTATCTTCATAAGCGTTTAAACGAACTCACCATAAATAAAAAAGCCGAGGCAACAACAATGCTCGGTCCCGTTGGTGTATCCCAAAATAATGAGATTGCCAAGCCTGTACATAAAGCAACTAAGCCGAATAATACGGCAATAATCGCCATCATTGCGGGCGTTGTGGCAAAGCGTTTTGCCGTGGCTGCGGGGATAATCATTAATGCCGTAATCAATAAAGCCCCCACAACTTTCATTGCGACAGCGACCAAGCTTGCAATCATCAATAAATACAAAAAGCTATGCAAGCCAATATTAACACCTTCAACCTGAGCTAATTCTTTATGCACCGTAATCGACAATAAAGGTTTCCAAATAATGACTAAGATAAGCAAAGCGGTCAGGCTGACTGCCCACATGGATATAATGTCACTGCTAGATACCGCTAAAATATCACCAAATAAATAATTCTCGATATGGAAATTACTGTCTTTAACAAAGGATAGAACGATAATACCCAATGCCAACGCTGTGTGAGCTAAAATACCCAATACCGTATCGTTACCTAAATGCTGATCTTTTTGCAAAAAATAAATCAATGCCGCAACAGATAGAGCAATCAGCAAAATACTGAGATTTAGATTAATACTCGCAATAAAACCAAGCGAAACGCCCAATAATGCAGAATGCGAAAGCGTATCCCCAAAATAAGCCATACGCCGCCACACCATAAAGGAGCCTAAAGGACCGGCAATTAACACAACCGCCAAGCCTGCTAAAAAGGCATTGATAATAAAACTATCCATGCTGCTCCCCTGCTGATTTGATTACACGTCCATGCGTATCATGACAGTGATCGTGATTATGCGTATAAACCGCTAAACCATCGGAAATATTGCCTGACAAGCCCTCACCAAATAATTGTAAATATTCAGGGTGACGGCTAACATCTTCAGGATGCCCACTACAACAGACGTGCTGATTTAAGCATAAGACTTGATCGCTGGATGCCATGACTAAATGCAAATCATGAGAAACCAATAAAACACTGCACCCATGAGAATGTTTTAGACTCGCTAATAATTGATACAACTCGCTTTGCCCTTGCACATCAACCCCCTGTGCGGGTTCATCTAATACCAATAATTCAGGCTCGCCTAGCAAAGCTCTTGCTAATAATACTCGCTGTAATTCACCGCCTGAAAGCATCTGCATACTTTGATTTTTCAACTGGCTAATACCGACTTCTGCAAAGATTTCATCAAGGCTATACTGCTTTGGCTTTTTGCCCAATCGTACAAAATGCTCAACGGTTAGCGGTAATAAAGGATCAATCGTAAATTTTTGTGGCACATAGCCAATTTCTAAATTAGGCTTGCGATGTATTTCACCATGACTTGCTTGTTGCAATCTTAGAAGAATTTTTAGCAATGTCGATTTACCCGCCCCATTAGGACCGATAATCGTTACAACGCTTTCAGGGAGAATAGTTAAATTAACTTGACGAAGAATCTTGCGTTCCCCGATAGTCAGGCTAATATTCTCCAAACGAATTAAATACTCCACTGTCATATTCACAAACCCAATTTAATAATGAAAACGATTATACCCTTACTCCTCGCATTAATGTTGACTTCTTGCAATAACAGCAAACAAGTTGATGTTGTTAGTACTATAAAACCAATTCAAATGCTTGTGGTTGCGATTGCAGGCGAACATTTAACAAGCTCGCAATTAATACCTGATAATGCTTCACCGCATCATTATTCATTAAAACCATCTGATATTAAAAAGCTACATCAAGCTCGGCTTATATTTCGTATCGATGAGGATTTAGAAGGATTTTTAAACCAGCCTTTGCAGCAGCTTGAGCAAAAAACGCCTGTTATTTCACTCGCTGAACAACAGGGCATAAAGCTGATTACTTTAAATGAACAAGCCGCTGCTGATCACCAGCATCACCGGCATCATGATTTACACATCTGGCTAGACCCTGATAATGCCATTGCAATGGCTCAAATAATCAGCAAGCAGTTAAGCCGTATCGACCCACAACACAAACAAGATTATCAAAATAATTTGGCTCAACTTGTTGAAAATATTAAAAACAAAGATGCTGAATTAAAGAAAAAACTCATGCCGATACAAAACAAAGCCTTTTTAGTTTTCCATAATGCTTGGGGATATTTTGAATCACACTACGGTCTAAAAAATGTAACAGTGGTAAGTCGCAATACCATCAATCAACTTGGTATTTCTAAAATACAAAAAACTCGCCAATTAATAAAAAACAATCATATAGAGTGTCTATTGATCGATCCAAATTCAAAAACAGATATTGTTGATACATTAACCAGTGGAAGCTCGGCAAAGGTGACTCAAAGCAAAATATTAGGAGAAGGAATCCCTTTAAATATAAATAGTTATATAAATCTAATTGAGAGTATTGCAGATGGTTTTCTAAATTGTAACTAATTACATGTATAAATTATAATCATATAAGTAAATAAAAATAATTCACGAGCTGTAATAATCTATACT
>JALWYT010000293.1:2011-3636 GCA_026992705.1 Thiotrichaceae bacterium | reverse complement strand
AATCGCCATTACTGTACTCTTCACTCCATGAATGATAATGATGACATACAACAACACCCACTGGTTGACCGCTTCCGTAGCTATCTGCCCGTTGTGGTCGATGTAGAAACAGGGGGCTTCAACCACGCAACCGACGCTTTGCTGGAAATATCAGCCGTTATTCTATGTGGTGATGAAAAACACGAACTACGCCGTAAAAAAACGTACACATGGCACATCAACCCCTTTGAAGGGGCAAACTTAGAGCCAAAATCATTAGAAATAACAGGCATCGACCCCTTTCAGCCATTCCGCCAACAAATAGCCGTTGAGGAAAAACAAGCCATCACCGAGCTATTTAAAATTGTTCGCAAAGAAGTCAAATTAAACAAATGCACAAAAGCCATACTTGTCGGGCATAATGCCGCGTTTGATTTAAACTTTCTCAACGCAGCGGTAAAACGCGTTAAACACAAACGCAACCCCTTCCATCCGTTCAGCACCTTAGATACCGTAACCCTATCCGCCTTAGCCTACGGGCAAACGGTACTCGCACGAGCGGTAAAAGCCGCAGGACTAAGCTGGGACAACTCGCAAGCCCACTCAGCCACTTACGATGCCGAAAAAACGGCTGACCTATTCTGCAAAGTTATGAACGACTGGCTGTTATTTGATAGTGCATTTAAGGCAATGTAATTAAGTAAATCTACAATAGTTTATCGGCAAGTATTTATAAATTGTAAAAATTTTCAGCAATTAAACTTAGTAATATGATAAGTTCTATCGTAAGATTCGTATAGTTTCTAGTTCTGGTTTGTTGAAGTTAAAGCTTCACATAATAACAACCTAATAAAGGCTTGTTTTATCTTAATTAGATTTTAGGGTTGCTTTGGAGTTCAAAAACTTAAGTTTATGTAATTTGACTTTCAAGTTCTTAAAGCGTTTAGTTATTTTTTAATTAAGGTTCGGAACGACTTTTGTGTTTATTCTAGGCTATAACTTGGAATTAAATTTATCGGAGATAGAATGATGGTAGATGATTTTAGTGATACCATAGAAACTACTGGGGTTCTTTCAACAGCTAACCCAGCAAATGGTACGATCGAAATACCTAATGATGAAGATTGGTTTGCAGTAACATTAACTGCAGGGCATACCTATCAGTTTGATCTTGAAGGTTCACCAACCAATGCCGGCACATTAAGTGACACTTATTTACGTGGTTTATATGATGCTAATGGAAACTTCATTACGGGTACAACTAATGATGATGGTGGTACAGGTTACAACAGTCGTCTAGATTACACTGCGAATACAACAGGAACGTATTATATTTCTGCTGGAGCATTTGGCAATAATACAGGTACCTATCGACTATCATTAAGTGACCAAACAACCTCTACTCCAACACCTACAAACCCGACTGCTGATGATTATACAGATACAACATCTACAACAGGACTCCTTGCTATTAATAGCTCTATCACTGGTTCAATTGAAACAGCAAATGACAGGGATTGGTTTGCAGTGACATTAACTGCAGGGCATACCTATCAGTTTGATCTTGAAGGTTCACCAACCAATGCCGGCACATTAAGTGACACTTATTTACGTGGTTTATATGATGCTAATGGAAACTTCATTAC
>JALWYT010000293.1:0-2001 GCA_026992705.1 Thiotrichaceae bacterium | reverse complement strand
TGATGATGGTGGTACAGGTTACAACAGTCGTCTAGATTACACTGCGAATACAACAGGAACGTATTATATTTCTGCTGGAGCATTTGGCAATAATACAGGTACCTATCGACTATCATTAAATGACCAAACTACATCTGAACCAAGTGGTAGTAATAATACATTTGATATTGATATTAACTACACTGGAGATGCAACCTATCAGGATGTATTTGACCGTGCTGTAGCTCGTTGGGAACAAATTATTATTGCAGACCTTCCTAATGTTGGAAATATTGATGATTTACAGATTAGTGCTTCTATTATTGATATTGATGGTGTTAACGGAATAGTCGGTCAAGCAAGTCCTAACCTCTTAAGAGAAGGTAGCAATTTACCATACTCTGGTGTTATGGAATTTGATTCAGCAGATATTGCTAATATGTTTGCTGACGGAACTTTAGAGGCAGTAATACTTCATGAAATGGGGCATGTTCTAGGAATCGGAACATTATGGGATCAATTTTTTCCAAATAACAATCCACTTACAGGAGAATATAGAGGTACAAATGCTTTACGTGAGTATCAACAGCTTGGTGGTACTAGAGATTATGTCCCTGTAGATATAAATGGAGGACCAGGGACTGCAGGAGGACATTGGGACACAGACGTATTGGGTACAGAATTATTAACAGGTTATATTGAAAATTCTGGTGTATCTATGCCAATCAGTAAAATAACAGTGGGAGTACTAGATGACTTAGGCTATACCGTGAACTATGCTGCTGCTGATGACTTTATTTTACCATTGACTAATACTTCCAGTGCCTTAAAAGTATCGGGTATTATTCTTAATAATGACCTACTCTTAATAGCTTAAAATCTAATTCTATTACTCATACAAACAAATTACTAAAAGCCTACTTTGTGAAAATGTTTAACAAACTCCATTATATCTTGAGTCAAATTAAATAACCCTGCAAATATCGTATTATCTGTAGATGTGTTAAGCTCGTGGGCTTTGAAGCTAGGGGTGCATTTAGCGGAGAGAAACCCTTGGAACCTGATACGGATAATACCGGCGAAGGGAATGCTTGAAACACGACACGACCCATTCATGGAGTGCTTTTTGCTTTGCTTTCGCCTTGATGGAGTTAAGCATGAGTGCAATACCAAAATCATTTCTTGATAATACGGCAAGATTGTCTGAAGAAATTACCCAACCTTTTCCTAATTCACGCAAAATTTATGTGCAAGGTTCACGCCCTGATATTCGCGTAGGGATGCGAGAGATTGATCAGGCGGATACACCTGCGAGTATTGGTTTTGAACGGAATCCGCCCATTCCTGTTTATGATACTTCAGGGCCATTTACTGATCCTGATATTGAGATTGATTTGTTACAGGGCATTCCTGATGTGCGTAGTGCGTGGATTGATGATCGTGGTGATACGGAATTTTTAGATGGACCAAGCTCAGAGTATGGTGTGCAGCGGCAGAATGATCCGAGTTTGGCTCATTTACGCTTTGAGCATATTCGTGCTCCGCGTGTGGCGAAGAAGGGCAAAAATGTGACGCAAATGCACTATGCCCGCCAAGGTATTATCACGCCTGAAATGGAGTATGTGGCGATTCGTGAGAATTGTCGCTTGCAAGAATTACGCAACGACCCTGCCTATGCCAAGTTATTGCGACAGCACAAAGGCGAGAGTTTTGGGGCATCTATTCCTGATGAGATTACGCCTGAGTTTGTCCGCGATGAAATTGCTCGTGGTCGGGCGATTATCCCTGCCAATATTAACCATCCTGAATTAGAACCTGTGATTATTGGGCGTAACTTCCGCGTAAAAATTAATACCAATATTGGTAATTCTGCGGTGACTTCTTCGATTGAGGAAGAGGTAGAAAAAATGGCGTGGTCTGCCCGTTGGGGTGGAGATACGTTGATGGATTTGTCAACAGGCGACAATATCCATGAAACACGCGAATGGATTTTGCGTAATTCACCCATGCCAATTGGTACAG
>JALWYT010000292.1 GCA_026992705.1 Thiotrichaceae bacterium | reverse complement strand
AGCCAAGAGCATCCGAAATATATTGGTTTTGCCTTTGATGAATCATTAAAACATTCACATAGAAAAGAAATATACCTTGAATATAAATTAAATAGAAAATCCGCACCTATTGATTTGCGTTATCAATTTGATTTATGCAGAAAATTTTTAAAGGCAATGGGAATTGCGGAGTTTAGCAGCCAATATTATGAAGCCGATGATATTATTGGCACATTGGCGAATTATTATAGAAAACAAGGAAATAGAATTATATTAATTACCGCGGATAAAGATTTAACGCAATTAATTCATCATCATGATTTATGGTGGGAATACGGCAATCAGCAAAAATTTGACGTAGCGGCAATTAAAAAGAAATTTGGCGTAAGACCCGACCAGATTGCTGATTTACTGGCAATTGCTGGCGACAAATCAGACAACATTCCCGGCGTTCCTGACATTGGACTAGCGACAGCAGCTAAACTATTAAGACGCTTTGATTCGCTTGATAATTTGATTCGCTGCATCCCTGAAATTGGTCGCATGAAATTACGACGAGCTAAATATTTACAGCAGCAAATTGAGGATAACCTTGAGCAATTAAAACTATCAAAGCAATTAACTGAAATTATTTGTGATGCAGAAGATGCTCCAATTGATCGCTCATTAAACCGCGATAATAACTCAGCTAACCAAAAAGCTCTTTGGCAACTATTTGATTTATTAGAATACAGCGATAGCGAGCGGCAAAAGTGGCTGAAATTGATTCAGCTCTAAGTTACACATTTCTTAGTTTATCGCGATTCAATATACCGCTTAATACGTTCTGCACTTTCGATACACTCAGCAACAGGAGCGACTAATGCCATGCGAACACGGTGGCTACCCGGATTTAAACCATTAACTTCGCGGGATAGATAGCTACCGGGAACAACATTGACATGCTGTTGAGCATATAAATCTCGGGTAAAATCTTGGTCATCTTGTGGGGTTTCTGCCCATAGATAAAAACTCGCCTCTGGCTGCTGCACATTCATAATAGGCTGCAAAATAGCTAATACCACAGCAAATTTTTCACGATACAAATCACGGTTAGTCTTAACATGCTGCTCATCCTGCCAAGCGACAATGCTTGCGGCTTGAGTCGCAGGCGGCATTGCACAGCCATGATAAGTGCGATAGAGCAAAAACTTCTCCAATATTTCTGCATCGCCTGCCACAAAACCTGAACGCAAACCCGGGGCATTCGAGCGTTTGGATAGGCTATGGAAAACCACGCAGCGTTTAAACTCAGTATTTCCAAGCTGGGCTGCAACGTCTAATAAACCAACAGGGGGATTATCTTCATCAAAATATAGTTCTGAATAGCATTCATCGGAGGCAATAATAAAATCGTATTTTTCCGCAAGATTTAATAGCTTTGTCATCTCCTCCCGATTAATTACCGCCCCAGTGGGATTCCCCGGACTGCAAAGATAAATAAGCTGGCAATCCCGCCAAGTTTCTGCGGGTACTGCATCAAAATCGGGAATAAAGCCTGTTTCTTGCGTGCAAGCGAGATAAACGGGTTCTGCCCCTGCAAGAAAAGCCGCACCTTCATAAATTTGGTAAAAAGGGTTTGGCATAATCACTTTTGCCGACGCTTGATGGCGATCAACAACCGCCTGTGCAAACGCAAATAATGCCTCTCGCGTACCATTAACAGGGATAATATGACGCTCAGGATTTACACTGTTTTCAGGAAGATTAAACCGCCATTGCAACCAATCTGCAATCGCCTGCCTCAATTCTGTGCTACCTTTGGTTAATGGATAGTTTGCTAAACCCGCTAAATTATCACGCACTGCCTGCAAAATAATCTCTGGCGTATCGTGTTTAGGTTCGCCAATAGATAAGGCAATCGGTGATAAATCTGCTGGTGGAACAACCCCTTCTTTTAATTTAGCAATTTTCTGGAAAGGGTATGGATGTAATTTATTAAGATCGGGGTTCATAACAAAGCTAGCCATTATTGAATTGGGGACTAATTATAGCGATGTCCTTTTAAAAGTCATGATTTTCCTTGCATATTACAATTAAGCTGGATCCGTAGTATTCCCACGAGAGAGATTATGAATAAGGTGCAAAAAATACTTAATACTCAATCCCCATACGAGCTTTTACGCCTTGGCGGAAGGCGTGTTTTTCGTCAGCAATCACGCTGACTGTATCTGCTAATTCCTTGAGTTCAGGTTTGGCGGCTCTTCCTGTTATAACGACGCTTTGTTCATATGGGCGGTTTTTTATAGCAGTCATCACTTTATCAAGAGAAAGGTAATCGTATTTAAATAAATAGGTCATTTCGTCAAAAATCAGCAAATCATATTGCTCGTCTTTCAACATGGTTTCTGCCAACTTCCATGCTTGTTCGGCTGAGGCGATGTCCTGCTCGCGGTTTTGTGTTTCCCATGTAAAGCCATCTCCCATTACATGATAATCAACATTATCCAAACCATCGAAAAACATTTGCTCACCCGTTGACATCCTGCCTTTAATAAATTGAATAACCCCAACTTTCTGCCCATGCCCTAAGGCTCTGGCAACCATGCCGAATGCTGATGAGCTTTTGCCTTTGCCATTGCCTGTTAATAAGACGACGACACCCCGTTCTTCTGTGGATTGAGCGATTTTTTTATCGACAACGGCTTTCATCCGCTTCATGCGTTCATTATGACGTTGAGTTTTATCTGACATGATTTTGAAACCTAGTTATAAATTTTAAATAGTAGTGTGACTACATAATCCAAGCAATTTCTTTTGCTGTTTTTTCGCCAATTACGCAGTCATCTAAAGAGTTGGGGACAATAGCGATATCTTTTGAGTAAACAATGCGTCCACCCATAATTTCTGCCTTTTTTTGTCGGCTATTTGCCCCTAAAGCGGGTTCTGCATAGCCATCAGGAAATATAGGCATTAATGTAACAGCATCATATTTATCTGTTGCCCCTAAAGTATGTAAAAGTTCATGAGTAATAATGACATTATTTCGCTGAATATACTCATCCCCTGTGTAGTTTTTTATTAAACCTAATAGACCTTTTTGTAAACCTACAGAAATATGAGAATGAGCTGTTTCATCATTATAATATTCAACAAATAAACGTATATCTTTATCTCCTTTATAAGTATTTTCATACCATGCCCACCATCGCATTTTTAAGCTCCACCACATGATACTAAGTACATTGCTATCTAGATCTGGCAAGCTAGGAGGATGTTTCTTAATTTGTGGAGCAATATGAATTTGGACTGGTCTAGCAATGCGAACACCATAATATCTTTTTTGCCGTTGTAAGAACTGCTCAATGGGTAGAAACTGTTGAATAGATAACAAATCTATGGTTCGTTGACTTTGTGGACTACCATCACCATTGATAGGATAAATAATGACGTTAAGTGTATCCTGCCATGATCGACTTTTTTGCTCTGCTAATGTTTGACCAACATATACATAAATCAAAATACCAACTAAAATGAGGATGCGAAACTGTTTAAATGTTAATTTCATTATAATACCCATAAGTGATAATATGAAAAATTTTTACCTATGTACTTTTCTTTTATAAGTGCCTATTCTAAAACTGTGCTCACTTTGAGCTATAAACCTCTTTTTATCAATTATTGAGAGTTTTAACAGTTTATTAGTTATTCTCTCTACT
>JALWYT010000291.1 GCA_026992705.1 Thiotrichaceae bacterium | reverse complement strand
AGATATTTTGGATTCAGAAAGAAAAAATCATACCCTTACCAAACAGCTATTAGAAAAAATAGTTAAAGATGAATATAGCGTAACAATTAGTGAAGATATGTTATCCACTATTTCTTATATCATTGAAAATAAACAAGCCATCCTGCATTTTTTTGAAACCATTCTCCAACACTGGACAGTTACCGCATTTGGAAAAACAGCAATTTCAAAAGCCATTGCTCTTTGCTTAGAAAACAAAGGGCAAGACTTTGAAGACACGTTACAGTGCCTTTGTGCAAAAGCACCTTTATGTGATGCTATAATAACGCACGATAAGAAATTTATTGATTGTGGTGTAAAGGTTTTAACGATTGAGAAGTTTTTAGAGTATTGAAACTCAATTTCTTATTTTACTAAAGAGAAAACTAATAATGAACAGATTGAAATTTTGATAAAATACATGATTCAATAGGTTTGTCTCGTAATAGATTACAGAGAATTATGGTTAGTTACTACTTGGTATAGTATTTCAGTAAACTAGCCATCCGTACATTATTAACTGCTCTAGCTAAGGCTTCTGGGGTTCTGCCATCGGAATTCATTACATTGAGCTTGGCATTATTATTAATTAATAAAGATGCTACTTGAAATGCTCCAAACCTAGCAGCTGTATGTAATGGTGTCCAGCCACCCGTCGTTGCTGCATTAACATCTGCTCCTTTTTGAATAAGCAGCATTGCAATTTGCTGTTGATTAGCACTGGCCGCTGCATGCAATGGTGTTTCCCCTTTGCTATTGGCACTATTAGGATTTGCTCCTTGGTTTAATAAAGCTTGGACAGTTTCAATATCACCTGCTTTGGCTGACTCAAATAAATCACCATTAACAACAACAGTAGGGGGTCTACTATAGTGCCCCGTTGGAGCATAAGGTGAGTTGCTTGCTTGGTTTGGTGTACTTGTATTTGCTGTTTTTTGTACACGAGCTGTTGGTTCTGCCGTATTAGTCATTTTGCTTGTGCTGGATGATGTTGGCATTGTTGATGCACAGGCGGATAACACTAAAAGTGATGTAGCTAAAATAGATGTTTGTTTTATGTTGAACATAATTATTTCTCTTTTGTTTTGTTGTTTGTTTGTATGACTTCAATTCGACACAGTGAATTCATAAATGCAGATAATCAACAAAGATGCCAATAAATATTACTATCCCAACCCAGTTATTATGCAAAAAGGCTTGCAGGCTTGCTATTGGTTCTCTGTTTTTTATCATATTATGTTGATAAATAAACAATAATAGGGCAATAAATAGGCTAATGTAATAATACAAACCTAAACCAGCGATTAACCCTACACTAATTAAGCTAATTAATGTGGCTATCTGCAATAAAGCAATAATCAATTTATCATATTTTCCAAATAAAATTGCTGAGGATTTTACCCCTATTTTTAAGTCATCCGCTTTGTCTGATAGGGCATACATGGTGTCATAAGCAATTGTCCACATCAGGGTTGCCACAAATAATAACCATGCTTCCAGCGGCGGTGTTTGCTCTGTTACCGCTGTAAATGCCATGGGAATTGCCCATGCAAAGGCAGCTCCTAAATGCAGTTGCGGCAAGGAGTGAAAGCGTTTCATAAAAGGATAGCTAGCCGCAAGAATGACAGCAACAAAGGAGAGATAAATGGTTGTTGTGTTGAGTTGCAATACTAATAGGAAGGCAGCCAGAGACAGTACGATAAATACCGCAATGGCTTCTTTTGCGGTTATTTTTCCTGCGGCAAGTGGGCGTGATTTTGTTCGTTCGACATGAGCATCAATTTTTCTATCCGCAAAGTCATTAATTGCACAGCCTGCTGATCGCATCAAAACGACACCTAAGCTAAAGATAAGTAGCAATTTAATATCAGGTATGCCTTTCGATGCAATCCATAAACCCCATAGCGTTGGCCAAAGTAGTAGATAGATGCCTATCGGGCGATCAAGCCGAATTAATTGCGAATAATAATGAAGTCGAGTTTTTAAGCTAGTCAATTTTTAATCTCTCAACAATTGTGTCATTCATTAGGTGAGATTCGATAATTTCATCGACATCTTCTTTATCAAGATAGCTATACCATACCGCATCAGGATAGACGACAGCGACAGGACCGTGTGTACATCGGTTTAAACAGCCTGCGGTGTTGACCCTAACATTGCCTGAGCGAACCAAGCCTAACGCTTTTGTGCGTTGTTTGGCATAATCTCGCATAGCCTTTGCATTAAAATTTTCACAGCATTGGCTGCCATCTTCACGTTTATTCGTGCAAAAAAAGATATGATGTTGATAATAGGACATAGTTTAACGACCATATAATTAAGAAATACCACTTCACAAATATGAGTAATTACCCATTTTATAATGGTAACTACTCTGTCTAATGAGTAGCGAAGGTGGTAAGTGATTGATTATTTGAGCTTAGGCAGCAGGGATGCTGCCTTAGAGCTTACAGGGATATATTTACAGTGTCCCGAATAATCAAACACTTACCACCTTGCACATAAATTGCACGGAGTAGTTACTTTATAAGCACCCATAGTTTAATCAGGAGTAGCCAAAAAAGCTATGCAAGAACAAATAAGCTCGATCAGTGACTTTTTAAAACAAGGCAATTTTCATTTTCGTGTTTTTGACATGGGGCGACGGGTGACGCAGTTATCCAATAGCTTATTTATGAAAATTGAAAATCAACAGGAGCTATACCCTTATCCCTTTCAACAATCGGCATGGATTGCGGTTTTATTCTGGGATAAGCATAAAAAGGATGAGCCTGTTATTTGGTTCTTGAAATTTCCTATTGATGAGCTTGGCTATTTACAATTGTCATCGCGTGATGCCTTTATGCAGCAATTGATTGATCAGTTAGGTACAAGTCTGCAAGAAAAGCAGCAAGGCAAACCCGTTTCAGATGCTTTAAAAGAAAGCCCTTTTGCCTTTAAGCCAAAGCAAGACCGCCTCGCTATTTTTCACTCAAAAGCCTCAAAGGCGTTAGGACAAGCCCCATCGCAGTACTATGAGCATACCTTAAACTATATCAACGGTTCTATCGGCTATGATCAATGGGCATTTTTAGGCTTACAAGGCATCGCTGATATGGTTGCTCGTTTGGATGAAAATAATAATGAAATAAAGCTCAGCAAAGCAATTGCCAAGCTTCCTGATACACCCTTAGAGATTTTTTGCAATATGCTAGAACATAGTGAACCCAAGCGTGAATTAAGCCAAGCTCTAGTACAAAAAATAGACACTGAAATAGACAATAAAAATCGCAAAATGCTAGCAGCATTGACGAGGGCTTTATCGCATAGCCAGATAGATAGTCTGCGGTTTGCAACATGGGAAAAGTTGCTTACATCCGAATTAGCCAGTGAGATTGAGATATTAGCCGCTTTATCAGGTCGGGCATGGAATGACCTTAAAGACAAATCATTATTAAAGCAGTTCCTAACCGCATTAGCTGATTGTTCTCAAGAGCAGTTTAATATTTTATTGTTTGATTTAATGGCAATTCCAACTTTGAGAGAGCCAATACTCAGTACCATGCGAGAACCTGAAAGAAGCCAAGCCTTGAGTGAAAAAATTGGCAAGTTTTTTGAGTTATTAAGGGTTAGAAGTTGAGTCAATTTAGGTAATAAAAAAGGCGAAGATAAACCTCGCCTTTTC
>JALWYT010000290.1 GCA_026992705.1 Thiotrichaceae bacterium | reverse complement strand
ACAATCAGCTTTCTTTTTGCTGTTTTTACTATTTGCGGGTGGTGTATTCGAGAGTTTTAACGAATTTTCTACAAGATCACGTAATTTTTGTAAATCAACAGGCTTTGAAACAAAATCATAAGCACCCGCTTTTAACGCCTCAACAGCTGTTTCTACATTGCCATATGCGGTAATAACGGCGACAGGTATTTGTGGAAACTTTCGTTGTATATAATAGACTATATCGATACCACTGCCATCAGGTAATCGCATATCAGTTAAACAAAGGTCAGGCTTGTATTTTTGGATACTAACTATAGCATCTTTTACATTAGCTGCTGATATAGTATCTAAGCCCATACGGAGTAGTGTGATTTCTAACAGTTCACGAATATCAGGTTCATCATCAATAATGAGTACGAGTTGTTGATTCATTGCTTAACCATAAATATTTTTTATTAATTTTTAGTAGTATAGCACTTTGCTATGGCTGTGCATTTTTAATATTAAAATAAGTTACAAACGATATCATGTTTCCATAATAACTTACTGTATTTAATATAATATTAATGATTTCTACTTTTTGAAAACGTTAAACGAAAGCAACTTCCACGGTAAGCCGTTTTGACATACTCCAAGTTTCCTCCATTGCTCATAGCTAGCTCTTTAGACATAAACAAACCCAATCCTGTTCCTGAATCACTTGTTGTATAAAAAGGCTCGAATAAGTGTTTTTGTGTTTCTTCTGAAATACCTTTACCGTTATCTAAAATATTCAGCATAATATCTCGCGAGTGGTTTGGAATACCACCTTTGATTTTTATTTGTAGGTTTGTTGAATCAATACTAGCATGTTTGATAATATTACGACATAAATTCCACATAATTTGATGCAGATGTGCAGGATCAAACATAACCGAGCAATCTGCGGGAAGTATAGAAACAGACACTTGTTCCTTTTTTAAAACAGACTGTGTAATAAAATCATCAAGAAATTCATTAATCCATGCTTTAAGTCGTATACTTTCACGGTGAGGTTTCTTTTTGCGAGATAAATTTAACACACTTTCAATCGTCAAATTCATTCGTCTAGAATTACTTTGAATAATCTGTACCATCCGCATGTCAACCTTGTCCAGATTAGCCGACTCCGATAACAATTGTGCTGAATGGCTGATCGCTCCCAGTGGGTTGCGAATCTCATGAGCAATATTTGCGGTCAATTTACCAAGCGATGCTAGCTTTACCTCTTGCACACGCTCACGCTGCTCACTAGTATCTTCAAGGTTAATTAGTGTTGTTCCTTTAGTTTGTGTGCCTAATTGGGTAAAACGAGTACGTAATTCCATGGTACCTTGATGTTTAATATCACAAGTAATAACTTTAGGGCAGATATTGTCAAGCCAAATCTGCAAATGCTTATCTAATTCAGGAGCAAATTGTTTAAGCGGACGGCTTCGCCAACTGTTAGGTTTACCTAAAAACTCCCACGCCGTTGAGTTGATATGACGAATCACACCAGAACGTTCCACAACCAAAATTCCAGATTGTAATTCATCTAAAATAGTCTGATTTAACTGTGAGAGATTAGCTATATCTAAGCCACGACGTTTAGCTAATGCAGCTGTACTGGAGGCTTTAATTGCCCATTTTCCACCCAGCCAGGAACCCGTTAATATAAATAACGAAAGTAAGCCTGTTTGTAATAGATCGCGTGCATCAGATTGATGATATTTTTGTAAATATACCTCAAGTCCTAGTAAAGCTACAATACTAGAGGCAGTAATGAATAATGAAATCTGTCCGGGTCTAAGAATATTTAGGGTAAACAAAGGAACCGTCATTAATAAGCCTAACTCAGATACCATGCCACCTGTACTGTAAATTAACTTCAGCATGACAATAGTATCTGCAACAGTATTAAACGAAATTTGTGTTAAATGATCAGGCCATTGGATATAAGTTGTTACACTACCCGTAATGGTGAGAAATAGATACAAGCCAATGGCAAGTATAAAAAGCTCTTCATTTAAAAAATAGATGCTAACCGGTGAATAACTAGAAAAACCTAAAAAGATTAATACTCCCGCAAGGGCTAGACGATAAATACTGTATAACCATAAAATCTTCCAAGGATCACCATGTAAGCTATCAAAAGCTAATGAGTGGGAGGAAGCGTGTCCTGATTGGCGTGTTCGAGACAGCAATAGTAATTACCCCTGTTTATTGTTGCTTCTTTTACTGGAATATGTAGCCCACATACTTGACATTTAACCATTGTATCAGTTTTTTTCTTTTTTATTTTAATTAAACGCTGTGTTTCCTGCTTTTGTTTAAAGAACCTTATAACAAGAAAGCTAACAACAAGCAAAATAATAAGTACTAAAACACGTGACATGATATTAATATTACCTATAGATTATTATATGATCCAAACTTTATCATGGGGCGAGAAGCCAACAATTACAAGCATGGAAAAATAAATGAACCTTCACGAATATCAAGCAAAAGCGTTATTTTCACGCTATGGAGTGCCTGTTCCCCAAAGTCAGGTAATAAGTTCAGCCGATGAAATTGATGCCGCAATTGACGCACTCGGTGGTGACGCATGGGTAGTTAAAGCCCAAGTGCATTCAGGAGCACGCGGTAAAGCAGGTGGTGTCAAGCTCGTTAAAGGCAAGGATGAATTACAAACAGCCGTCAATAATATGCTCGGCTCAACGCTGGTTACACATCAAACAGGAGCCAACGGCTTACCGATTAATCAAGTTTTGGTTGAAAGCCTGAGCGACATAAAACGTGAGCTGTATTTAAGTCTATTAGTTGACCGTGCCTCAAAACGCTTAACTGTGATGGCATCCACAGAAGGCGGTATGGATATTGAACAAGTTGCTGCTGATACGCCTGAAAAAATCCTCACAGAAAGCATCTCCCCTGCTGCGGGCTATCAAGCCTATAATGGTCGAAACCTAGCCTTTAAACTAGGGCTAGAAGGCGTACAAATTCGCCAATTTGTCGCATTGTTGGGCGGTTTAATCAAATTATTCCAAGAAAAAGACGCATCATTGCTAGAAATTAACCCGCTGGTCGTTACAGGCGATGGTGATTTAATCGCACTGGATGCCAAAATCAATCTTGATAGCAATGCACTCTATCGTCATCCTGATTTAGTCGAAATGCGAGACATTAGCCAAGAAGATGAGCGAGAGGCCAAAGCCGCCGAACATGACCTAAATTATATCCGACTCGATGGCTCTATCGGCTGCATGGTCAATGGTGCAGGGCTAGCGATGGCGACAATGGACTTAATCAAATTACACGGCGGAGAACCTGCCAACTTCCTTGATGTCGGCGGTGGAACAACGGCAGAACGGGTTGCCGAAGCCTTTAAAATTATTCTCTCTGATGCTGCGGTCAAAGGCGTATTAGTCAATATATTTGGCGGCATTGTTCGCTGCGATTTAATTGCAGAAGGCATTATCCAAGCCGTCAAAGAAATGGGTATCAACGTCCCTGTGGTTGTGCGTTTAGAAGGCACAAATGTCGAACAAGGTCGTGAATTACTCGCCAATAGCGGCATGAATATTATCACCTCAACAGGGCTAACCGATGCCGCCCAACGGGTTGTTGCAGCAGTAGGAGCAGAAGCATGAGCATATTAATCAATAAAAACACCAAAGTTATCTGTCAGGGCTTTACTGGGAAACAAGGAACCTTCCACTCCGA
>JALWYT010000289.1:11617-12227 GCA_026992705.1 Thiotrichaceae bacterium | reverse complement strand
AAGCCAACAGCAAGCCCACACACAATTAGCTCAACAGCTCAAGCAAATTCAAAATATTCGCCAACAAAAAGAAACCTTGAGCAAACAATACGCTCAACAGCAGCAAGCCTTACAAAAATTAGAAATTGAACTGCAAAAATCACAATCTGAGTTGAAATTCTTGCAACAACAACAGCAGGAACGCCAACAAACTGTGGAAACAACCCAACAACAGTTGCAACCCGCGATTGCTCATATCGAAGATATGGGTGATTTATCCGCATTAAAACAACAATGCCAGCAACGGGTTAAGCAATATCAAAGCTTATTAGAAGATAAAGCCCAGCAAGAAAAACAACAGCTTGAGTCTCAGCAAAAGCTTGAAAAACAACAGCTTGCCTTGCAACACGCAGAAAAAAATCAACAAGCGGCAGAGTTAGAGCTTGCTAATCCCCACGCGGTATTAAGTGATTTACAACAGGCTCGTGCCGCTTTATTTGTTGAGGATAAAGCACTTAGCACTGAGGAAATCGAAGTAAAAATTAAGCAAGCATTAGAGCAGGCAAAACAACAGCAGCAAACTTTAGACAAGCAATATCAACGCCTAGATAAGCAAAAATTAACCGAACAA
>JALWYT010000289.1:0-11607 GCA_026992705.1 Thiotrichaceae bacterium | reverse complement strand
TACTTAATCAGCAACAAAAAGACCGCACGCAACGCCGTGAGGAATTAGATGCTGAACTGCAACAATTATCCATTAATGAACAAACCGCTCGTGAGATATTGAGCAAAGATAAAGCATGGATACGCCAACAAGAGCAAGCCATTCAACGCCTGCAAAAAGCCTTGCAGACCAGCCAAATTCATTTAGAAACCGCAGAAAAAGCGATTGCAGAATACTTTGCAAATGTCAATGTCATCAAGCAATGGCTGGATTTGGACAAGATTTATTCTGTTGATTATCTGCACGAAAACCAACAGCACATTGCAGAACAATTAGCCGATATTGAGCAAGCCCAGCAAGCCATCTCAAAGCAGCTTGCTGATGTGGATTATCAATTACGCAATGATGATCAAAAACGCAAAAAAGCAGAGAAACTGCAAAAGGATTACGACAAACAAGCCAAAATAAACAATATCTGGCAGGGAATGAAAGAATTAATTGGCTCACAAAATGGCTCAAAATTCCGTAATTTTGCTCAAAGCCTGACGCTGGAAATCCTAATCTCGCACGCCAATCAACGGATGCAAGAACTCAATCGCCGCTATGCTCTGCAACGTGTGCCGCAAACGGATTTAGAATTACAAATTATCGACCGAGAAATGGGCGATGAAATCCGCCCTGTGCATAGCTTATCAGGCGGCGAAAGCTTTTTAGTCTCACTCGCCCTCGCCTTAGGCTTGGCATCACTCTCATCCCGAAAAACACAAATCGACTCATTATTTATCGACGAAGGTTTCGGCACACTAGACCCACAAACCCTAGACACCGCCTTATCTGCCCTAGACTCACTACAAGCCCAAGGCAAAACCGTCTGCATTATCTCCCATGTCTCCGCCATCAACGAACGCATCGCTACACAAATCCGCGTAAAAGCCTGTGGCAATGGGCGAAGCGTGGTGGAGCTTGTGGCTTAGTTTTATTACAATATTGATTATGAATACACGCACGCCTCACTACCCCTTTTCTGCCATTATCGGGCAAGATATGCTCAAGACTGCTCTATTATTGGTTGCGATTGACCCTAAAATTGGGGGCGTATTAATCAGCGGTATGCGGGGCAGTGCCAAATCGACCTTGGCTCGTGGTTTGGCGGATCTATTAGACAATGGCAACGCTCCATTTGTTAATTTGCCGCTGGGCGTGAGTGAAGACCGCCTATTAGGTTCATTAAATCTGGAAAAAGTGCTTGCAGATGGCTCGGTTGAGTTTATTTCAGGCTTATTGGCTCAGGCAGATGGCGGCATTCTTTATGTTGACGAGATTAATCTACTCGCCAGCCATTTGGTTGATTTATTGCTCGATGTCAGTGCCTCTGGGGTGAATTATCTTGAGCGTGATGGCATTTCACACCAGCATTCAGCAGAGTTTTTATTATTAGGCACAATGAACCCCGACGAAGGCGAATTACGCCCGCAATTATTAGATCGTTTTGGCTTATGCGTACAACTGCAAGATCAGCCTGATCAATACACGCGACAACAAATCGTGCAACAGCGGCTAGCATTTGACGAAAATCCAGCGGCTTTTATTGAAAAATATCAAGCCGAACAAGATAGCCTGCGGCAAAAAATTCAACAAGCTCAAACGGCTTTACCGCAAATACACATCTCAAACACCATGCAGGAAGAAATCGCCAAGCGTTGCTTTGCCGCAAATGTTGAAGGCGTGAGAGCAGATTTAGCCCTATACCGTGCTGCTAGGGCTTATGCTACATTACAACAAAAAGAGCAATTAAGCACAGAGGATATTGATGCCGTAGAAGACTTTGTTTTGCAGCATCGCCGCCAAGCTAAGCCAGACAAGCAATCAGCAACAGCCCCCCAACAGCCACAAACTCATTCCGAACAAAAAACCCAATCCAACCATCAAGGCGATTGGGGCGAAATGCCAACAGAAAACGTCGCCATTGGGCTACAACGCAAGCTCGACCCTGCCCCGAAAAAAAAACACTAAAATCTGACAATCACCACACAGACGGGCAATTAAGCCAGCACAAAAAGCTCGGATTATTAAAAAACAGCCCAATTCCTCGCCAACAATCAAAAAGCATTCAATGGCAACAAACACTCGCCCACCCTGATAATCGCCACGCCATCACACGCCTAATCCACCAAAACAAACAACAAACCCAGCCTTGTTTGCATATTATTTTATTAGACACCTCAGGCTCCATGCTAAGTCGCGAGAACCTAAGCCATGCCAAAGGGGTGTTACAATATTTCTGCAATCAACTGTATCTGCAACGCGATTTACTCAGTCTAATCACCTTTGGCAATAATCAAGTCTCTGTAATTTACGACGCCAAACCTGCCCCAAAATCGTTCGATGAACAGCTAAACAATATAAAAGGCGGAGGCGGCACACCTTTTATAAACGCCTTACAAGAACTCAAAAAACACGCAAAACAACACCGCCAATTAGAGCAAACTGTAACAATTTTAACCGACGGACGAATGCAAATAAGCGAAACTCTACCTGATTTAGAAATGCCTATCCGCCTTATTGATATGGAAACAACCGCAGTTAAATTATCCCAAGTTAAAAAATTGGCTGAACGGCTAGGCGGAGAATATCTTAACATTAATACATTGATAACGGTTCAGTGATAGAAGACGATTTTTAAGGAGGTTGTTAATCAGTAATTTTATTTTATTAATACCTTCAAGGCTGATATATCAATGGATGTTTCTAGGCAATCCGCCAAATCATTAATTCCTTGCTCTTGTCGTTGATAGTGGTCTTGGCTGATGGCTTTATTTAAGCCTGCCCATTGTAGCAAGCTGGAGCAGGCTTCTGCTTGGTCGAATAAGCCGTGCAAATAGCAGCCCATGATTTGATTGTCATCACTAATAGTTCCGTCGTTGTGGTCTTGGTAGCAGATCATAGGCTTATTTAGAGCATTGCCTGAGCTAATTCCTGCGTGGATTTCATAGCCGCTAACGGTTCCCCCTATGCTGAGTTTGCCGTGCTGGTTTCGTAATTGTTTGTCATTTTCTAGCGTAGTTTCTAATTGCAATAAGCCTAGAGCGGGTTCTGAGCCGGCAACGCCTTCAATGCCCAAGGGGTCATGGATTACCTGCCCTAACATTTGATAGCCACCACAAATACCCAGCAGTTTTCCGCCGTAGCGTAGATGTTTTTTTATATGCTTATCCCAGCCTGCTTTTTTCAGTGCTTGCAAGTCAGAGCGAACGCTTTTGCTACCGGGCAGAATAATTAAATCCGCAGGCGGAATATCATTGGATAAAGTAACGAATTGAAAGTTAAGCTGAGGATGATGTTGCAAGGCATCAAAATCGGTATGATTACTTAGTTTCGGCAGGCGTGGGACAATAATATTCAGTTTATCAGCCTTGTCGTCGGCTTTATTCATTATAAGATTTAGGCTGTCCTCAGCTTCTAGGTAAAGCTCTTTTAAGTAAGGCACAACACCGAGTACAGGCTTTTTAGTCCGCTGTTCAAGCCATTCAATACCAGATTGCAATAACGCCACATCACCACGAAAACGGTTGATAATTAAGCCTGTAACCCGCTGTTTTTCACTGTTTGTTAATAGCTCCAATGTTCCCACAAGGCTTGCAAATACCCCGCCTCGATCAATATCTGCAATTAGCCAAACCGGGCAATCAACCGCCTCAGCAAAGCCCATATTGGCAATATCATTTTGGCGGAGATTAATCTCCGCAGGGCTGCCTGCTCCTTCCACTAAAATCACATCATATTGCTGTTGCAAACGCTGATAAGCCGCTAAGACATATTGCATGGCAGTAGGCTTGAATGCGTGATATTCCACCGCCGTCATCTGCCCATAGACTTTGCCATTGATAATCACTTGGGAACCAATATCGGAGGAGGGTTTGAGCAAAATGGGATTCATATCGGTATGCGGCTCAATACCGCAAGCCTGAGCTTGTACTGCTTGAGCTCGTCCAATTTCGCCACCGTCACAGGTTACAGCACTGTTTAATGCCATATTCTGCGGCTTAAACGGAGCAACACGATAGCCTTGCCGAGTTAATAAACGACACAAGCCAGTGACAATGGCACTTTTGCCTGCATCAGACGTTGTGCCTTGAATCATTAAGGTTTTTGCAATCATTGGAAGATGATAGCAGTATCTAGTAAAGCCTTCTAATTCAACTCAGGCAAAGTCGAGTAAACCTCTGTATTTTTATTTTGTTGTTTGGCTTCGCTTTCTCCGAAATTCATTTCCCAGAGTAAGTTGTTATTGGAACCTGCATTTTCTAGGGCTTCTTCTTTGCTGATGGAACCTTCTTGGTAGTGGCGGAGTAGGCATTGGTCAAAGGTAATCATGCCATCGCTGGCTCCTTTTTCGATAACATCTTTAAGTTCTTGGAATTCACCGTTGCGGATAATTTCAGCGACATAAGGCGTATTGACTAGCACTTCTGCGGCGAGTAGGTATTTGCCGCTGTTGCTTTTGATAAGGCGTTGGGCAACGATGCCTTTTAGGTTGAGTGATAAATCCATTAATACGCGGTGTTTTTGCTCTTTTGGGAATAGGTACACAATACGCTCTAGGGCTTGAATTACATTGGTTGCGTGTAATGTAGAAATAACCATGTGTCCTGTGTCCGCAAAACCGAGTGCAGATTCCATAGTCTCCGTATCCCGAATCTCGCCGACCATTATTAAATCAGGGGCTTCACGCATGGCTTGTCGCATAGCGTTGGCATAACTTAGGGTGTCTGTACCGACTTCGCGTTGCCCAATAATGGATCGAGCATGACTAAAACTAAACTCAATGGGGTCTTCAATGGTGAGAATATGATCCGCAGAAACTTGGTTTCGGTATTCGATTAAGGATGCCATTGAGGTTGATTTACCTGAGCCTGTTGAGCCAACAAATAGCATCAAGCCTTCTTTTTTCATAATCAGATGCTTTAATACAGGCGGTAATTTAAGCTCCTCAGGCGTTTGTACTTGGGAGCGGATATAACGAGCTACCAGTGAAACTTCGCCTCGCTGAAAATAGAAGTTCAGACGAAAACGCCCATAACCTTCGAGGGATAAGCCTTTATCTAATTCTCTTGTTGTTTCAAACTCTTGAATTTCCTCATCACTAAGAATTTCATAACAGATTTTGCGGATAGCTCCACGACGCAAAGGCTCTTTGCTAATGGGTTGATGTTTACCGTGTACTTTTAAGGTTGCGTATGCATCGGTGGTTAAATATAAATCCGAAGCATCCTGCTTTACCATTGCTTTTAAAAGAGAATGAATCATCATGGCTTAATAACCTGAAAAGGGTTCTTCAACAATATCTTCTAATTCAACATCTTCTGTACCCTGATAAATATCCTGAGCCTTAGCGAAGCTGCTTTCTAGCTTTAAACGTAACCGCAAGTCATTCACAGAATCCGCATTACGGAAGGCTTCCTGTACGGTGATTTCACGGCGTTCAACCATATCAAACAAGGCTTGGTCAAAGGTCCGCATACCCTGTTCTTTGGATTTTTTAATCAGTTCTTTCATGCCTGCTACATCACCTTTGAGAATTAAATCTGCCATCAGCGGAGTATTAATTAAGATTTCTACTGCTGGCAGACGACCTTTCCCTCGGGCTTTGCGGATTAGACGTTGTGAGATAACGGCTTTAAGATTTAAGGACAAATCCATTAATAATTGCTCGCGTCGCTCATCAGGGAAGAAGTTGATAATTCTATCTAGGGCTTGGTTGGCATTGTTTGCGTGTAGTGTCGATAAGCAAAGATGCCCTGTTTCTGCGTAGCTAATGGCATATTCCATTGTCTCACGATCACGAATCTCACCTAATAAAATCACATCGGGGGCTTGCCGCAGTGTGTTTTTCATGGCAATTTCGTAATCTAAGGTATCTAGCCCGACTTCCCGTTGCGTAATCAGGCTTTTTTTATGTTGATGGGTAAATTCAATCGGGTCTTCAATGGTAACAATATGCCCATGATGATTTTCATTACGATAATCAATCATAGATGCTAGCGTCGTGGATTTACCTGAGCCTGTGCTGCCGACCATAATAATCAAGCCACGCGGTGTCATGACTAGGTTTTGCAGAATATCAGGCAAATTAAGTTCTGCAATACTTGGAATATGATTCGGAATATGCCGCAACACCATGCCTGCATTGCCGCGTTGCGTGAAGGCATTGACACGAAAGCGAGCAATATTCGCCAGACTAATCGAGAAATTATATTCCATGCTTTCTTCAAAGGCTTTTAGCTGGCGGTCATTCATAATCGAACGCACTAAAAATAATGCCTGCTGATCAGAAATTGCCTGCTTTGATAATGGCTCTACACGGTTATTGAGCTTGATAGAAGGGGGGGCATGGGCAGTGATAAATAAATCCGAACCCCCTTTTTCCAGCATACTGTGAAGTAGCTTATGCACATAAGCAATGGCACTATCTCGTTCCATTATACGACGACTCCTTGATCTTGTGCTGATGTCATAAAGGCGTTGGGATTATCTGCTTTTTTAAGTGCCTCCTCACGGCTTACTGTGCCATCGGTAATCAGCTTACGTAGGCATTGATCCAATGACTGCATACCAAATTGCTGCCCTGTTTCAATGGCAGAACGCATCTGGGCAATTTTATTTTCCTTAATCATGCTACGTACCGCCGCCGTGCCGATCATAATCTCGTGGGCTGCAACACGACCACCGCCGTTCTTTTTCAATAAAGCTTGCGAGATAATGGCTTGCAACGAACCTGAAATCATCGAACGCACCATATCCTTTTCTTCTGCGGGGAAGACATCAACAATACGGTCAATCGTTTTAGGGGCTGAGGTGGTATGCAATGTCCCGAATACCAAATGCCCTGTTTCTGCGGCAGTTAAGGCAAGGCGGATGGTTTCTAAGTCTCGCATTTCGCCTACAAGAATAGTGTCAGGGTCTTCACGCAACGCTGAGCGAAGGGCTTCATTAAAGCCTTTGGTATCACGATGGACTTCACGCTGGTTGATCAGGCTTTTTTTACTTTTATGCACAAATTCAATCGGGTCTTCGACGGTGAGAATATGCTCATATTGGGTTTCATTTTTATAATCAATCATTGCTGCAAGTGTTGTTGATTTACCTGAACCTGTCGGACCTGTCACCAATACTAGCCCTTTCGGTTTTTTAGCAATCTCACGGAAAATGGCTGGAGCTTTGATGTCCTCTAGCGAAAGAATTTCACTTGGGATGGTTCTAAATACCGCACCTGCACCGCGATTATGATTAAAGGCATTAACACGAAAACGAGCAACATTAGGAATCTCAAATGAAAAATCAGTCTCCCAGTTTTCTTCGTATTCCTTGCGTTGGCGATCATTCATAATATCGTAAATCATGCCATGCACTTCTTTATGCGATAGTTCGGGTAGATTGATTTTTCTTACATCTCCATCCACACGAATTAATGGCGGCATACCCGCTGAAAGATGTAAGTCGGATGCTTTATTTTTAACGCTGAAAGCCAGCAGTTGTGTAATGTCCATAGTGTTTTACTCTTTTTTGTTAGCTGTTATTTTTTATTGATTTATAATTTTTTTTATTACTTGTGGGTTTCGTCGCCTATACTTCCAGTGGCTCTTTTCTTTTTTCTTAAATCCTTTATGATTTTTATTTTATTGAATGGAAAAATATCATAATGTCAACTATCTGCGAAAACCTTCAGATAATCGGAAAGCGAATTCGGGATGCTGAGGAAAAATATGGACGCGAGCCGCATAGTGTGAAGTTATTGGCGGTGAGTAAATATCATCCTGTTTCTGCATTGCAAGCTGCTTATGACTGTAAACAGCAATGTTTTGGGGAAAACTATGTGCAAGAGATGCAAAGCAAGGCGGAGGTGTTAGCTAAGAATAATATTGAATGGCATTTTATTGGTCCGATTCAATCGAATAAAACAAAGCATATTGCGGCTATTGCTGATTGGGTGCATTCAGTTGATCGTTTTAAGATTGCCAAGCGATTAAGTGAGCAAAAGCCAGAAGGTAAAGCCGATATTGATATTTGCTTGCAGGTTAATATTAGTGGCGAAGCCTCAAAATCAGGCATTTTAGCCAGTGAATTACCCGCCTTAGCCGAGCAAGTTCAGTTATTAAATGGCATAAAATTACGCGGCTTAATGGCAATCCCTGCCCCTGAAACTGATTTTGATCAACAGCGAAAAACCTTTGCTAAATTACGACATTTACAAGAAGAATTAAATCAACAAGGTTATCAATTAGACATCTTATCAATGGGTATGACAGGCGATATGGAGGCTGCCATTGCTGAGGGGGCGACTATTGTAAGAATTGGAACGGCTATTTTTGGAAAGCGAGTATATTAGTCCAATAATTATACTGAAGCAATGAGGAATTGGGTAAGCAAAGTTGTCTCCCAAATTCCACAAAGCTGTGTAGCCTATAGTAATGATTTAACTCTGAATTGACAGGAATAAAACTATTTTTTGTATCTCTGAATGATAATCAATCAGCTTCAGCCATTAACCGCTCGTATTTTAACATTAATTCTTCTTCAGTTTCTATATTATTTGGGTCTTTTGGAATGCAGTCCACAGGACAAACTTCAACACACTGAGGTTCATCATAATGCCCTACGCACTCTGTACATCTATTAGGGTCAATTTCATAAATTTCCTCACCCATATAAATGGCTTCATTTGGACATTCGGGTTCACATACATCACAATTGATGCATTCATCTGTGATGAATAAGGACATGATTGTTCTCCATAATTATTTTTTAACTTACAAAAGCTCTAATTTTGATAAGAGACTTCTTATAGCTTGATTCTGCTCAATTTCATGAGCAACAAATACTAGCAGTGATCAACAAAAAGTAAAATAGACACTATTAAATATAGGAATGATTTATTTGATTTCTATCAACTAGATAGGGTAATCAGTAGATTACTAATAATTAAGCCAATACTAGAATGCTACATGTTTTCTGAAATTTCATTTTAACTGAGCATAATAACCATTTATTTTTTATTAAGAATAGTGATAGAAAATCGGATTTTTTAATCTTTATTTAAGTATTTTAAGATGTATTAATATTCTATATCTAGCTATTTATTATTATAAATCTAATTGAAGAAAAAACGACTTCTTACTGCTACTGTATTATTTATTAGTACGGGTGTTATGGCAGAAGGCTATGGGTTTAATCAAGCAAGTAATTTATCTTATACAATAAGCAAATGTTACCTGTTACTAAGGAAACATTAATTTTTATGCGAGAAGAAGAAAAAATGGCTCGTGATGTTTATCGTGTATTAGGTGAGCAATGGGGAGTAGATGTATTTAATAATATCTCTCAATCTAAACAAAAACATATGAATGCTATTGCTAGAAAGCTTTAAACAAGGTAGAGGGCATCATCGTGATCATGTTCATGGCATGGGTAAGGACATTAATAGTAATTTTATTAGTAACTAACTACTCAACGTAATAAGTAGTGAAACTATTAAGTAGTTGAGTACTCAGTAATGCTACAAATTCGATATTTTTTTCTGATAATATATTAATAATCAAATACTTATATGATTTTATAAAAATTACATGGATTTTTATGGTGTGTATATCATTAAGCTTGGCAATTTGTAAGGCGTTTATTAAATAAAATACTGCAAGTATCTTGTTTATAATAGGCTTTAATGATCGAAAGAATGACAAGATCAATAAGTGGCTCTAAGATAATCACTAATAGATATGCACTTGCAAAAGTTGATACATTTTGAATGTTTTCAATGGTAAAACCTTGTCCATAAAATGCCCAAAAAGCGACCCAACTTATAATGGCTCCTTCCCAAACGACTGACATTTTAAACATTTGCGTATAAGTGATATCTTTATATGCCATTTTTTGGGGTATTATTTTTTTAGTGGCAATATGTAGCATGAGCATACTAGCAAGTAATGTTGTTACATTAATTCCATATTGAGGTAAATCAAAGTGAGCTACAGTTATACCTTGTAATAACAAACCAAATGCTAGTCCTAACATTGCTGGAGCTAAACCAAAGAGTAGTAATAATGTTGTGCCTAAAATAAGGTGTACTTCACTTATTCCTATAGGGTGATGAGGAAATATTTCAAAGAATGTAAATACTAAAGTTATGGATATAATCGTTTTCAACAATAATGATAATAGACCACTTTTGTTAATATGATTCCAAGCTAGTTTGATAGCTGCTAATAAAACTGCTGTTCCTGTTGCATAACTAAGCAACATTTTACCACCTTCCACTACACCTGCTTCTATATGCATTTTGTTTTCCTTTAGTTTATGTTGAGTCCATGACTTCAATATGGATGATTGAATCTAACAAGGTCGACTATTATAAATTTTACACGAAAATTTTCTATAGTTTTTCATTGGTATATTCTACGAATTTGCGAGCTTCCCACACTACCGAACTCCCCCCAACATCACCTCAATCCCCTCGGCAATTTCGCTTTGTTGTTTGGCATCTAATATTGGTTTGTTGTTTAAGTCGGTGATTTGGAATACGTCGTGGACTTGTTCTTCTAGGGTGGTGATTTTTGCGTCGTGGACTTGTATGCCTTGTTGGTATAGGACTTTGCCGATGAGGGATAGTAAGCCGGGGCGGTCGCCGGTTTCGATTTCTATTATTGTCCAGTGTTTTTTGTGGTTTTGGTCAAATTGGATTCGCGTGGGTACGTCGAGGTGCATGAGTTCGCGGGGCATGCGTTGTTTTGAGGTGTCGGGGATATTTTCTGTGCTGAGGTTTTTTAATATGGATTGTATTAAATAGTTTTGGTCGTCGGCTTGTGTGAGTGCTTTGCCGTTGGCATCTAGTACATGCAGTGTGTATAAATCAAAGCCGTTATTGCATGAGGTGATTTTGGCGGCAACGGTATTGAGTTTGAGTTGTTCTAATGTGGCGACGATGCGTACAAATAGTTGTGTATCATGCTTTTGATAGATGAGTACAACGGTGCTTTCCCGCGAGCTTTGGCGTAATTTGACTAGGGGTGTTTGCTTGTTAGCGAGTAGGCTTTCGGTGTGCCAGCAGAGTGTTTTGAGGCGGTATTGTAGAAAATATTGCTGGTCAAATTGCTGCCAAAGTGCTTCGCATTCGGCTTTTGAGTAGGCTTGTTGCGTGACGCGATTAAGGATTTGCTCTTGCACTTCTTTGACTTTGGCTTGCAGCGTTCCTTTATTAAATTTTATCTGGCTTTGAATATATTGCTTGCAGGAAAGATAAAGCTGCTTGAGTAGGGCGTGTTTCCAGCTTGTCCAGAGTTTTAGATTAGTGCCACGAATATCCGCAACCGTTAGCAGATAGAGTAGATTTAATCGCTGTGTTGTGCCCATCATAACGGCAATTTCTCGGATGACATCAGGGTCGCTGATGTCTTTTTTCTGTACGATAATACTGAGTAGCAAATGCTTTTCGACCAGCCAACTCACGGTCTCTGCATCGCTTTCTGTTAGGTGGTGCGAGCGGCAAAATTCATAAGCATCAATTGCCCCAAGCTTTGCATGATCACCGCCACGCCCTTTGGCTATGTCGTGAAATAATGCAGCAAGATACAGTAG
>JALWYT010000288.1 GCA_026992705.1 Thiotrichaceae bacterium | reverse complement strand
AATTTATTACGATATTTCAGGCATATCCGAACAAGCTCGGCAAAAGATATTGAGCGAAGTTGCCGGCTTAGGTCGTCATTTCAACGAATAAAATAATGTTGCTTAATTATAAAATTTACGGTGAGCTTGATAGTAAGCCGCCTGTCATTATGCTACATGGCTTACTTGGCTCGCTGGATAATTGGAATGGGCAGGCTAAATTATTGCAGCAGCACTATACGGTTATCACGGTTGATTTAAGAAATCATGGGCATTCACCGCATGTATCGGGCATGTCGTATCGAGAAATGGCAGCGGATATTGTGAGTCTGCTTGAGCATTTAGCCATTGAGCAATGCTATTTATTAGGGCATTCAATGGGGGGTAAAGTTGCTATGACTTTAGCCCTGTCGCAGCCGCAGTTTATTAAAAAATTAATCATCGTTGATATTGCTCCAAAAGCCTATAAGCCACGTCATTTGCAAATTTTACAGGCAATGTTGAGTTTGCCATTGGATAAAATAAAGACCCGAAAAGACGCTGACCAATATTTAGCAAAATGGATTCATTCCGATATTGAACGGAGTTTTTTGTTAAAGAACCTAAAACGCAATACAGAAGGCTTTTATTGGCAGTGCTATTTAAGCGAAATTGCTAAGCATTATTTAAAAATCTCAGGCTTTGTTTTGCCTAAATCTACTCATTTTTTGGCTAATAGCTTATTTATCCGAGGCGGCTTATCGGATTATATTCAGGACAAGGATATTGCAAATATTCAACAAGTTTTCCCCTCTGCCACCATCGAAACCTTAGAACATTCAGGGCATCTACCGCATATCGAAGAAATTAATAGATTTTATCAGCTCGTCTTAAATTTTTTGCAAGCAGAATAGCCCTTCTGAGCTACACTTTGTTTGTTAAAAGGACTTTTAACGTAATGATTCAGTGTTATCTATAAAATTAGGTAAGTGATTGATTATTTATTGCACTGGGTTGTTAGATTAATATTAATACAAACAATAATTAGGATAAAATCATGCCCGCAAAAACAATAAAATACCGCTCCCCAAATGGAATTGAAGAACAAGCCATTGCCCTTGAACGTATTCCAGAAGGGGTTTACAAATCCCGTGATAAACGCAAGGAAGACAAATACTTAGCCATTGATTTTTACAGTAACCATATCGGACTTTGCCCTAAAACATGGAGTACCAGTCCTGCAACAATGGTACGCGATATTAGCCAAACGGGGTTAAGCCAACGCAGCTATGAAGCCAATCATTGCACAGGCAAAGCCGTATCTAGCAACGTAAAAAAGCTGGCTAAATTCAAACAAACCATGAACCAACATGATACAAGCGGGACATTCTCTATGTCATCACTGCTGTATTATCATTTTTCGCGGTATTTCGATATGGTTACGATGGTTCCACCTGCTATATACCGAGAGATGGATCGTAAAGTCCATCGTGAGCGTGTTACCCGTTCGGGGCGTGCTAAAGCCAGAAGTCGTATGATTAAAGCAGGTTGGCGACATCTTTATGATGCAGAAAAGACACCTAGCACTTATCAGCCCACGGATGAATTATTTACTCCTGACCGTTCGTGTATTTATGGCGTGATGTTAAAAGGCAAAGGGACTCGCTATGGAGTAGAAGTCAATGGTATTCGCTCACGCTGGGGTGTTCGTCAAAATGAGGATTTTCAACGCACCGCACCTTATTACGCTTTGCGAAGCGATAAGCCATTGTTAGAGGCAATTAAAGAAGGCAAACACAACGCCTTTAAAAGCTCAAGAGTCAAAGCTGCAACGGGGGATGTCAGTGATTTTCAGATGATTTATTGGATGCGTGAGATTACTGAAATTGTCTTGCTAGATTATATTTTCAGCCAACAAGATCGCATTGGAAATATTGATTACCGTTGGGTTTGGTATTGGGTGCAAAATGGTAAAGTCCATAAGAAATGGCAGGCAGGTTCATTCTCTCGCAGCAAAATGCACAAACAAACACCACCTGCTGAAATTGCACAATATTCACCGATTTTGCTACAACGAACCTGCTTAAATGACAATGATGCTGGCGGCAAAGTCCGTTATGCAAACTTTGCAAAAACAACAGGAATGCTACAAAAGCTACGCCATATCAGTGCAAAAACCTATCTTAAACTTCTGCGTTTGAATCGTGATTTGCAAGATCGTGGTTCTATTTATCGTTATATCCAACAGAACTTTATTTTAAGCCATGCTCAGCAACGGCAAATTGTTAAAAATACCCAACTTGCAACAGACATTCTTAAAGACACCTGCGGTTTTGGTAAATTACGTTTTGATTTAGACAATCCAAAAGACTTTTTACTAACAGGTCAGGTTAATGAGCAAAATATTAGCTGTCTTTAAATGATAACGATTCAGCTTCACTACTTAATTAAGCTGAGTCGTTATTTTAACCCTTTTGCTATACCCGTAACTATGGTTATAATCTGCATATTACATCGACTTTAAGGATTAAAAATGGCACGTGTAACAACAGAAGATTGTTTAGAATATGTGGATAACCAATTTGACTTAGTACTAAAAGCCGCTAAAAGAGCTCGTGATATTGCTTATGGAGCACAACCTTTAGTTGACGAAGATGGTGACAAACCTACGGTTATCGCTCTTCGTGAAATATCTGAAGGTTTATTAGATGAAAACTCAACTCCTATTGAAGTAACAAATGATCATGACCTAAGTTGAATAAGCCATATAGGCTAGGTTATAACAATAGTGTAGGTAATCCAGATTATAGTAGTAATTGCTGTCTTATCAAGCACACTCCTTGGATTACCTAAAATAATGGTTGAGCTTTCAAGTAAACTCATCAATTTATAAATCTTCATCTGTACCACAGAGGTTAAAAATGACTGATACTTCTTCATGGATGACTAAAAGAGACTTACCAAATGATGAGTTTCGTATTGCTAATCTCATTATGTTAGTTGAGCAATACATGTCTAAAGAAGATGCTAAAAAAGTCTATGACGCTTTTCTTTTTGCTGCAGATGCCCACGATGGTATTATGCGTAAAAACGGTCTACCTTATATCACTCATCCCTTAGAAGTTGCCCGTATCCTTGCTGATTTACATATGGATGTTGATGTTATATGTGCTGCCTTATTACATGATGTAGTTGAAGACTGTGAGCAGTATAGTATTGATGATATTGCTAAGCACTTCAATGGCACGATAGCAAAATTAGTCGAAGGAGTTACTAAGCTAGACTATGACCAATTCCCTAACAAACAAGCAGCACTTATTGAAACATTTAGAAACTTAATGAAGACCATGACGGATGATTTTCGTGTTGCTTTGATTAAATTATCTGACCGATTACATAATCTTAGTACAATGTCTGCCGTTCCTATGCCATCACGTAGAAAAAAAGCAGATGAATCATTTGATTTATATATTCCACTTGCCCGACGTATGGGGATGAATAAAATGCGTCGTGAGCTACAGGAGTTAGCTCTTGCCGCAAAATATCCTTGGCGTACAAACATATTAAAAAGTGTTGTTGATCAATATAATAAAGAAAATTGTGATAAACATGCTACAATTATTGATGAAATTCTTACTGCATTTGAACAAAAACATTTAACAGCTTCTGTTCTGAAATGGTCAAAAAATCTTTATCGTTTATATTCTCGCTTAAAAATAAAAGGTGAAAAACTTAACCCTAAAACCGAAAGTTTAGATTTACGTATCTTAGTTTCTACTAAAGAAGAATGTTATCAAGCCCTATGTATTTTACATGAACTTTATCCTCCGATAGTTGGTACATTTAAAGACTTCATTGCAACCCCTAAAATTTATGGTTTTCAGGCTCTAGAAACCTACTTACTGACTCCAGAACAGCAAACAGTGAAAGTTCAGATTCAAACCCATGATATGCACAAAGTTGCACAATATGGTGTAACCGCAAAATGGCGACACCCTGAAATTAAAAATATTGCAGATATTCCCCATAAAGCTTTAAAAAAGTGGCTTAATCAAGTTGATGAGATTTACCAATATGACTTAGATGTCAATGATTTTTATCGTGATATTCAGGCAGAACTATTTTTGCAAGAAATCTATGTTTCAACACCTGATGGAAAAACGATTGAGTTACCTTATGGTGCAAACTCTATTGACTTTGCTTATGCAATTCATACTGATTTAGGTAACCATTGTGCTGAAACACGAGTTGATGGCAAAAAAGTTCCACTAAAAAAGCCACTGTACAACGGAGCAATGGTAAAAATCATCCGTAGTGAAATGGCAAACCCTAAAGCATCATGGTTAAACTCCGTTGCAACAGGTAAAGCAACAGCAAGCATTCGATCATGGCTTAATAAACGTAAAGATATTGAATTTATCGATTTAGGTAAACAAGTATTGAGATCTGCTTTACATGAATATAATTTAGAAGAAAGTGATATTGATCCTAAAAAATTAGCTTCTCTTCTTGATACCTTACACTTTAAAAGTAAAAATGATTTACTCACTGCTCTTGGCAAAGGTCAACAATGTGGTCGTTTAATTGTGTTACGTTTATTTGAGGAAGCAAATTTACCTGTTTTATCTGAAAAGACAGGGAAAAAACCGATGTTGATTAATGGAACAGAGGGCTTATTAGTTAACTTACAAGATTGTTGCCATCCCATTCCTAAAGACCGAATTATTGCCAAACTCAATGCAGTTAAAGGCTTAGAAATACACCGTATTGATTGCCCGACACTGTATAATCTTGACACATCAAAAAAAGAGTTTTTAGCGGTATCATGGGCTAATACAGAAAATACATTTTACACTGTACCGTTAGATGTTACTGCTAAAAATAAAATTGGTATATTATCAAGTATTAGCCTTTTAATGGAAAAACACCGAATAAATATCGAAAATGTTAATATTGAAACAGATATTGAAGGTAACAAGATTATCCATTTTATAATTCGTGTAATGAATGAAAGGCATCTACAAAAAATTATGAACAGTATCAATAAAAAAGATGGTATTCTTGAAATAAAACGTCCATTTCAATAACGCAAATATTAAAACTTTCCTACTTTTTCACTATCTTAGCATACATCTACAGTATCTTTAGGTTAGAATGTGGCTATTTTAATTCAAGAGACTAATAGATTTCCAAATGGCAAAAGAATATATTTCTACAAACAAAGCTCCTCGGGCAATTGGTACATACTCACAAGCGGTTAAAACAGGTAATACGGTTTATCTTTCAGGGCAAATTCCTCTTGTTCCTGAAACGATGGAGTTAATTGATGGCGATATTGCCGAGCAAACCCGCCAAGTTTTTCGTAATCTCACCACTGTTGCTGAGGCAGCAGGTGGTTCACTTGCTGATTTTGCTAAGGTGCATGTTTTTCTAACTGACCTTGCGAATTTCCCAATTGTTAATCAAGTCATGGAAGAATTTTTTACTCACCCCTATCCCGCTAGAACCGCCGTTGGCGTGGCGGAACTGCCAAAAAATGCGAATGTAGAAGTTGATGCAATCATGACATTGGATGATTAATGGCTGAGCAAAATGATACTCCACAATATCTAGCGGCTGTTGATTTAGGTTCTAACAGCTTCCACATGGTTGTCGCCCGTATTGAAGATGGGCATGTGCATATTCTTGACCGTTTAAAAGAAATGGTCAGATTAGGAGCAGGTTTAGATGAACATAAAAATTTATCTCAAGCATCTAAAGAACGAGCATTAGCTTGCTTAAAACGCTTTGGTGAGCGTGTAAAAGACCTACCTAAAGGCAGTGTTGCAGCAGTTGGTACAAATACGTTACGGCAGACTAAAAACTCCCGTAGCTTTTTAAAGCAAGCGAAAAAAGCACTCGGACACCCGATTTCCATTATTGCAGGTCGTGAAGAAGCCCGATTAATCTATCTTGGCGTTTCTCACTCCTTAGTGGATGATGACGGTAAACGCTTTGTCATGGATATTGGTGGAGGCAGTACAGAGCTTATTATCGGGAAAGATTTTGAGCCTCTGTATCTTGAAAGCCTAAGCCTTGGCTGTGTCAGTATGAGCCGTCGCTTTTTCAAAAACGGCAATTTAAAAAAGAAAAATTGGAAAAAAGCCAGCATTGCTGCACACCTTGAACTGCATCCTATTAAACGAAATTATCGGAAAATTGGTTGGAATTCAGCAACAGGGGCATCTGGTACAATAAAAGCCGTCGCTAAGGTCATAACAGCGTTGAATTTGACCCAATATGATATTGACTTGCATAGCCTATATAAAGTCCGTGACCTTATGATAGAAGTAGGTCATTTAGATAATCTAAATTTACCCGGGCTAAAAGAAGATAGAAAACCTGTATTTGCAGGTGGTTTAGCGGTACTAATCGCCACCTTTGAAGCTCTAAAAATTGAGCGAATGCAAGTATCCGATGGAGCTTTGCGTGAAGGCTTGATTTATGAACGACTTGGCAGAATCCAAAGCGAAGATACTCGCCTAAAAACTATCACCAGTGTTCAACAACGCTTTCAGATTAGCCAAAAACATGCCCGCCGTGTCAGCAAAACTGCTCATCAATTATTCTCTCTTTGTTGCAAGGCATGGGGTTTTACTCTCGACCATGCTGAATTATTACACTGGGCAAGCAGTTTACACGAGATAGGTTTAGCCATTTCTCACAGTGGCTATCACAAGCACGGAGCTTATCTATTAGACTATGCCGATTTACCGGGTTTTTCCTATCAGGATCAGGACTGGATGAGTGTTTTAGTCCGCTGCCATCGCAAAAAACTATCAGAAAAATACTACGCAGTATTGCCTGATGAAGACTATCTCACCGCTTTACGGCTAAGCATCCTACTCCGTCTAGCCGCCTTATTGCACCGCTCCCGTAAAGACGAAAGAGCAACTATCGAAGTCCTGTATGTTGATGATATGCAAATGCAAATTGTCTTTGCAGAAGGTGAGCTAGAAAAGCACCCTCTATTACATGCAAGCCTGCAAAAACAAGCTCAATATCTGCAAGCTGTCGGCTTTATATTAATTCATAAGTAAGCTTCCTTATAGCCACTCAAGCGAGCCATGATTCATACGGGCTTTTATGCCAAGAAAATCATTCACCAATAGCTGCATGGCTTCTTTTTCATCTTGTGCACAGCTTGAACAGTATGTACCAACACCATTGACTGGTCCTTCGTACATCCATTTAAAGTGTTTATTATATTTTCCTTGTTTGTCTTTGATGATTAACGACAGATCTTTTTGTGGAATGATGGTTAAGCGGTAACCATTAGGAAATTTAACCTTGAATGCAGGTTGTCCATTAACTTTGGTCTCTCCTAAATAGCTTAGCGGTATGTATTGTTCAGCATATTTGCCGTAGCTATATTCAATTTTAGCAGCTTGGTTGGCAGTCTTTTGGTAAAAACTAAAAAGCTCGAAATGCTTTGAACCTCGCTCACCGATTGAGTATTGAGCTACTTTTTGAATACTTTGATCCTCAGCTAATAAGCCGCAACTAAAAAGTAATAAGATAGATAAAATAACCGCTCTCATTATTGACAGTCTCCTTCAATATCGGGTTCATCTATGCCTGAGCCATAATCAGGAGCTGAGGCTGTTAGTTTGCAAATACCTGATTGTTTTAACAAGTTATTATCAAGTTTTAGCCAAATTTTCTTTTGATGATTTGCACAAGGCACTTTAAACCATTTATCAACTTTGGGTTGTTTAAATTCTGGGAAATTGGGAGATTCGAGAAGATTATAAACCTTACCTTTGTGAAGTATTTGGAACCAACCTTCACCGGTTAAGGCTAAGAAATAATATGTCTCTCCCTTTTTGATATCAGCTTTTTTGTAGTCTCTATTTGCAATTTGCGGCTCAAGATGAACGACTGTCATAAAATTACCGTCTTGCCCAAAATCATTTTTTGCTGATGGATAGTACTGCCCCGCCGTAACAACACAAGCTGATGTTGACTTTCTATCTTCAGATAAACCTTGCAAAGGCTTTGAAAAACCTTTGGAAACCATTAAACCATCCAGTGCCGTATCCCCAGTTATTCTATTTAAGGTATAGGTTTTATCTTGATTATCTTCTTTATTAGGGCTAGTTGGCGTTGCTGCCATACATGATGACAAAAATAGAGTCATGCTGATAAATGCCACTATTCTCATAAAATCCTCCTGGATTGAGGAAGCTATGATTAAGTCATGAGCGGTTTTCTCGATGCTAAAGCTCATGACTTAATCATAGCTTCCTTAACAGTAAATCCTTTTCTGAAACCACATAATGAGTTTCATAATAGAGTTTAGAACATAAATAAATAATAATCTGAAAAATATGATATTTTGACGAGTGCACTAAACTGATAGAATTAAATGTTAGAGCTAATAATTCAGTATCTTAGGTAACAAATGATTAGTTATTCGGAATACATCAATATATTTATATATCTAAACACTCAACTAGTATCCTTGCTACTAAAATCCAAGTAATTAATTACTTTCTATGTTAATAGCTATTTAAGCCTTTTTTGCAAATCCCGCTTTTTCAAATGGACTAACAGTAATGAAATTGCCGCTGGTGTAACCCCTGAAATACGCGAGGCTTGACCAATGCTAACGGGCTTTTGTTTTTGTAATTTCTGTTTGACTTCATTGGAAAGCCCTGATACTTCTCGATAGTCTAAATCAGCAGGTAGCGGGGTTTCTTCGTGCTTTTTGTGCTTTTCGATTTCAGCGAGTTGCCGCTCAATATAGCCTGCATATTTGAATTGAATTTCGACCTGTTCAGCCACTTGTTCATCGTCAACGACTTTACCAATTTGTGGTAATTCAGTCAGCATGGCATACGTCATATCAGGGCGACGCAATAATTCATCGACATGATAGGCTCGGGTGAGTTTTTTGCCAAACAGTTGCTTTTCTTGCTCTGGCGTTAGGCTATCAGGGCGAATACAGAGGCTTTTAAGCCGTTGCATTTCTTGTTCGACAGCTTCACGCTTGTCATTAAAAGCTCGCCAACGCTGATCATCGACCAAGCCTAATTCACGTCCTTTTTCAGTGAGTCGCATATCTGCATTATCTTCACGCAATAAGAGACGATATTCCGCTCGGCTGGTGAACATTCGATAAGGTTCTAATGTGCCATTGGTGATTAAATCATCGACTAATACACCAAGATAAGCTTCATTGCGTTTCACATACCAGCTTTCTTTTTCCTGCACTTGTAAGGCTGCGTTAGCCCCCGCTAACAAGCCTTGAGCAGCGGCTTCTTCATAGCCCGTTGTACCGTTGATTTGCCCCGCAAAATATAGCCCATTGATAAATTTAGTCTCAAGACTCGGCTTTAAGTCGCGTGGGTCAAAAAAGTCGTATTCAATGGCGTAACCTGGGCGAGTAATATGAGCATTTTCAAAGCCTTCGATGGAGCGAATGAAATGATATTGCACATCAAATGGCAGACTGGTCGAGATGCCATTTGGGTAAATTTCGTAAGTATTTAAGCCTTCTGGCTCAATAAAGATTTGGTGGCGATCTTTATCCGCAAAGCGAATAATTTTGTCTTCAATCGAGGGGCAATAGCGAGGACCAATCCCTTCGATTTTACCTGAATACATAGGTGAGCGGTCTAGCCCACCGTGAATAATATCGTGCGTTTGCTGATTTGTATAAGTGATATGGCAAGAAACTTGCTCGGGATGCTCATCACGCGAACCTAAATAGGAAAAAACAGGGGTTGGCGTATCGCCAGGTTGTTCCTGTAGTTTTGAATAATCAATACTGCGTGAGTCAATGCGGGCGGGTGTGCCTGTCTTTAAGCGAGCTACATTAAAAGGAAGCTCTCGTAAACGATTGGCAAGAGCAATGGCGGGTGGGTCCCCCGCTCTGCCGCCGCTGTGATTCTCTAAGCCAATATAAATTCTACCGCCTAGAAATGTGCCAACTGTGAGTACTACAGCTTCAGCAAGTATATCCAAGCCCATTTGGGTGCGAACGCCTTTAACGGTTTCTCCTTCTACGATTAAATCATCCACCGCTTGCTGAAATAAGTCTAGATTTTCTTGAGCTTGTACAGCTTGCAATATGGCGGCTTTGTATAAAATGCGATCCGTTTGTGCTCGGGTGGCTCTAACCGCAGGTCCTTTACGAGCATTCAGGGTGCGGAATTGAATACCTGCTAAATCCGCCGCGTGAGCCATTACTCCGCCGAGTGCATCAATTTCTTTAACTAAATGTCCTTTGCCAATCCCACCAATAGCAGGGTTGCAGCTCATTGCTCCGATGGTTTCGATATTGTGTGTCAGCAATAAGGTTTTCATTCCCATGCGGGCAGAGGCGAGTGCGGCTTCTGTTCCCGCATGCCCTCCTCCAATGACAATAACTTGATAACGTTGTTTGTGTAGCATAGTCAATTATGCAGAACAGCCGCAGGATGTCTGCCTTTGTATTTCATTAACGGTATAAGCTTGTTGGGGTTTGGATTTTTCCATCTCAATCCCTAAGCGATTAAATAGTTGCTTATCATGATTTTCATCAGGATTGTCGGTTGTTAGCAGACGATCACCATAAAACATTGAATTAGCTCCTGCAAAAAAGCAGAGTGCTTGCATTTCATCGTTCATTTCGGTGCGTCCTGCGGATAAACGGACATAGGATAAGGGCATCATAATACGAGCTGCTGCTACCATACGGATAAAATCGAAGGGGTCAAGTTTATCAACACCTGCAAGCGGCGTACCTTCTACTTGAACCAAATCATTAATCGGCACAGATTCAGGGTGTTTGGGAAGGTTGGCTAATTGCTGCAATAAACGGGCACGGTCACGGCTGGTTTCCCCCATGCCTAAAATACCACCAGAGCAAACATTAATCCCCGCTTTGCGAACGTATTCTAGCGTGTCTAAACGATCTTGATAGCTGCGGGTAGTGATAATTTCACCGTAGAATTCGGGTGAGGTGTCGAGGTTGTGGTTATAGTAATCCAAGCCCGCTTGCTTTAATCGCTCGGTTTGCTTTTCTGTTAGCATGCCTAATGTGACGCAGGTTTCCATCCCCATTGCTTTTACTGCCTTTACCATTTCAATCACTCGGTCAAGGCTTTTATCCGTTGGGTTACGCCACGCCGCCCCCATGCAAAAACGAGTTGCACCTGTTTGTTTGGCTTTTTTGGCAGATTCTATGACTTCTTCAAGTGGTAATAAACGCTCTGGCTCGGTAGCAGTATCATTGCGAGCACTTTGTGAACAATATGAGCAATCCTCAGGGCAGGCTCCTGTTTTAATGCTAAGCAATGTACTGACTTGCACTTCATTTGGGTTAAAAACCTCTCGGTGAATGCTATGAGCTTGGAAAATCAAATCATTAAAAGGCTGAACTAATAAGCTCTCAGCTTCTTCAATTTTCCAATCATTACGGATGCTGACCATTAATCTTCTACCTCAACGTCTTGCCAATCATCATTATTAATCTTTATTAATAGCCAGATGGATAGAGAAAGTAATATAACCGCACAAACTATCCACAATGCCCACCAATATTCTAAAAAGAAACTACCGGGTGCAAAGGTTAATACCGGGACGAGTATGCCTGCTAAACCATAGTACTGATAGGCGGCTTGCTGTGTATAGAAACCCACCTTGGGGTGTGGAAAATGGCGAAACATGGCATATACAAAAATTGATGCACCAAACCATAGAATAAATATTGGAAAAGGAATAATAATTGAGGCAATATTCCCATAAATGAAATACTTGGCTGATTTTTTTGCATCTTCAGCCTTTACAATCTTTATTTTCTGTTGATTCATTTGTTTTATACGCAGAGTAACATAACAACCATCCAGTCTACCCCTTATGCAAAAGCTGTCAATGACATAACGCAATTCAAAGTAGAACTATTACAATGAATATTATCCCAAACACTGAAACCGTCCGCCATCTTTGTCATTTTTACGGAGCCAGCCAATATTATTTATTAGCTGGCACAGAAACACAAAACCCAGCTTTAGCAACAGATGTTAAGAATACCGAACAATTATCAAATGAACTGAAAAGCTGGTGCGGCATGGATATTGATGTATATTACCTTGATAGCAACAAGCCAGAAACAGAAAATGTGATTAACAATGGCATAGCCTTACATCGAGCGGGTGAAAATATGTCAGTGGGCGAGATTTAGAAATCACAAGGAAGATAGAGTTATCCATTTAAATTAATGAATAAACTTAAATATCGCTATAGAGTTTATAAA
>JALWYT010000287.1 GCA_026992705.1 Thiotrichaceae bacterium | reverse complement strand
CGCTTGAGGCAGATTGTACGGCTCATTCCAGACCCTATCTTGCTTAAAAAATCGCTTAGCAAGCCATGCAAAGAAATTGTTAGTATTACGAACCCCCGCTTGCCGTAAATATCGCCATGCCCTGATACAATCGGCTTGTTCAACCGTGCTAATTGCAAATAATTGGGCATCAGGCTGATCATCTCCGGGGACGACAATCAGCGGAATCTTCTTTTGTTTCGCCAAGCTTTCAAGCTGCTCCAAGCCGTACTGCCAATAAGACTTCCCGCCCAATAAAGAAACAATAATCAAGCTCGCCTGCTCCAATACGCTATCCATATATAAATCAAAGGCAGCAGGCTTATTAAGGTGAATAAGATTGGCTAAACGCAGGCTAGGGTAATCATCATCAAGCTGCGTCGCACATTGGCTAAGCAGAGCCAATGAACTATCTTGTGAGGAGAGAATTACAATATCCGCAGGACTTTGTTGCAGGTCAATAATACCTTCATCATCACTAAAGCCACCGGGTTTTGCCGCAAGTAAGTGCATCGTTTAATCAACTACGCAAATGGTCAGCACCAATTAATTCAATCTGATAACCATCGGGGTCTTCTAAAAAAGCAATAATCGTAGAACCCGCATTCATCGGCCCCGCCTCCCGAATAATCTTACCGCCTGCCTCCCGCATCTTCTCGCAAGCCTCATAAACATCAGGAACCTCAATCGCAATATGTCCAAACGCCGTACCTAAATCATAAGAATCCACCCCCCAATTATAAGTCAGCTCCAACACAGTATGCTCACGCTCATCACCATAACCAATAAAAGCCAAAGTAAACTTCCCCTCAGGATAATCCTTACGACGCAACTCCTTCATGCCCAGCACATTAGTATAAAACGCAATCGACCGATCCAAATCCGCAACACGGAGCATTGTGTGTAATATTCGCATTATAAATCCTCCTATAAATTAAGGATTGCAATTTATCAATATTAAAATATAGTCACAATATTTTATGATATTGTATTTATTGGAATAAAGATTCAGTTTATTTAATATCTGTTACTCCAAAAAACATACAAGTAAGAAAGGTTACGACTAAATCACTTTGGGATTACTTTTATTCACCCCTCTCAGCCTCAAGATAATCCTCCAATTCCTTCAGTCTTTCAGGCGTGCCAATATCACGCCAGTCTCCAGTGTATTTTTCTCCGCTGACTTGGTGTTGGTCGATGGCATTACGTAGTACATAGCGGATGGGGCGTTTGCCGTAGCTTAGTCCTGTGAAGAGTTCGGGGTGGTAGTAGGCAATGCCGCTGAAGGTGAGTTTGTTGTTGCCGTTTCGGTGCAAGTAGCCTTGTGGGTCTAGGTGAAAATCGCCGTCGGGGTTGTGGGCGGGGTTGGGGATTAGGATGAGGTGTGCAAGTTCATTGGCTTTGAATTGTGGCATGGCGTAGTCGTAATCAGACCAGACATCGGCACTAATGACTAAAAAAGGTTCTGTGCCGAGCAGAGGCAGAGCTTTGATAATGCCGCCTGCGGTTTCTAAGGCTCCTTCTTTTTGTTCATCGGAATATTGGATACTAACACCCCATTGTGAGCCATCGCCTAGGGCTTTAGGGATTTGTTCACCTAAATAGGCAATATTAATGACAATATCTTCAAAGCCGCAGCGTTTTAGTTTTTCGATATGCCAAACAATCAGGGCTTTGCCGCCAACTTTAAGTAGCGGTTTGGGGGTGTTGTCGGTTAGTGGTCGCATACGCGTGCCGTGACCAGCGGCGAGTATCATGGCTTTCATGCGGGAATCTCTATGGTTCCGATACGCTTTGGAATATCGAGTGTGTGAAATAATTCAACTAGGGCTTGTGTTTCAGGGTGCTTTTTGCCAATAGTGAGTACATAGGACAGAGTCAGCGGCAAGTCATTAAGATAATGTTTTTTGCCATCACGATGCCAAAGTCGGCAGAAAATACCGAGTACTTTGATGTGTCGTTGCAAGCCCATTAAATCGAATTGGCGAATAAATTCTGCATCATCAATGGGTTCTAATAAATCTGCAGCAACCGCCATATCACGATACTGCAATGCCCATGCTTCAACTTGGCTGTTTGACCAATACACATAACAATCCCGTAATAGGGAAACGAGGTCATAAGTAATCGCTCCATAAACCGCATCTTGATAATCAATAATGGCGGGGTTGTTGTCGGCAATAATCATTAAATTACGCGAGTGGTAATCACGATGCACAAAGCCATTGTTTTGCGTGAGGATGTGCTTAATCAAGGCTTGAAAACAGTCTTGAATAATCTGTTGTTGCTTTGGGTTTAATTGAATATTGAGATGCTTGTTTAAAAACCATTCTGGCATTAATTGCATTTCTTCATCGAGTAATTGCTCACCATAGTATTCAAGCCCTGAAGTATCCGCTTTTTGTATTTTAACAAGGGCTTGCATGGCATCGTGGTAAAGGGCATCGGCATTATCTGCCAGTTGGTCTTGGTAAGGCGTAGAGCCTAAATCTTCCAGCAGTAAAAAGCCTTGTTGTATGGATTGAGCAAAGATTTTGGGGGCGTGAACGCCTGTTGCGAGTAGTCGCTGGGTGATGTCGATAAAGGGCAGAATATCCTCTTTATCGGGCGGAGCGTCCATTGCGATATAACTTTTATCTTGATAATAAACGCGAAAATAACGACGAAAGCTGGCATCAGCCGAGGCAACTTCAATATGATAATTTTGCCAATTGAGAGTGTCACTTATCCAGTGCTGTAATTGTTCGAGTCGAGAGTCCATTTTTTGCTCAATATTAGTTATTCTGTTCTACAAGCTGAATATAGGTATCAATATTACCATTAGTTTGTAAATTAAGGTGTCGATAGCCGATAGATTGCGGGGATATAACTAAATCATCCTGCTGAGCAACAAATTGTAAACAGCTTGAAATACTGCCTAAAAAGCGAATATTGTGATGTGTTTCATCAAACGCTTGATGAATATGTCCAAAAATAACCGCCTTGACTTGCTCCTGTTGCTTAATCAAATTTATAAATTTTTCTGCTTGCTGCAAGCCAATTTCATCCATCCATTGACTATGAATAGGAACAGGATGATGGTGCATGGCAATTAAAATGGGTTTATGCGTATCAAGCTGTTCAGCAAGCTTTGCCAACTGCTCATCGCTAAAATGCCCCGCAACACAATTAGGTTTACTGCTATCTAAAAAAATAATTCGCCAGCTTTCTGTGTCAAGATAATCAATGCTATGCAGATTGCCAGTGTTTAAAAAGCGCTTTAGGTATTCAGGGTTATCATGATTGCCTGTTAAGCAATACACAGGAGCATCTAGGGTATGTAATTGCTTGGCAATATGTTGATAAGCTTGCTTGCTAGGGTCTTGAGCAATATCGCCTGTAACGATAATAAGATCAATATCGCTTTCTTGTTGCAAAGCGTGGCGTACTTTTTGAAAGGTTTGATAGGTATTGACGCTAAACCCTGCAATATCCATTGTTTCGGTTGCTGTTGCAAATAGGTGTAGGTCACTTATTTGGATTATTTTCATTATTGTTTAGTGTTGAAAGTAAACTGTAGCCCGTGTGGAATGCAATGTAACACGGGGAATTTTCTACTATCCTTAAATATTAATGATAGTGGAAAATTCCCCGCATTCCGCAGAGCTTCATGCGGGCTACCAGCCTATTTTTCTTGCTTGTAATGTAAAAATTGAGCTTAGATTGCTTACTTTAAACCAAATTTTTTCAATATCATTGCCAGTGGGCAGAAGCCTGTGAAAGATGATTGTAGTAGGTTAAAGCCGACAAAGGCGGTAAACCAGAGTAGCCAGTCGCCTACGATGTCGAATTTTACTAATAGTACTGTGGCAAGTACGACGGTTCCTGCGAATGCCATAATGACGTTATTTAAACTCATATTTTTCTCCTATTATCTATTTTCAATATTGATATATTTTCGTTCTAATTTGCCTGAGTATAGCTGTCTTGGGCGACCAATGCGAGATTCAGGGTCATCCATCATTTCGTCCCAGTGTGTAATCCAGCCAACGGTTCTGGCAAGAGCGAAAATGACCGTGAACATATTTAATGGAATGCCCATTGCGAGGAGAATAATACCTGAGTAAAAATCAACATTCGGGTATAGATTGCGAGAGATGAAATACTCATCTTTTAAGGCAATTTCTTCTAATTGAACCGATAAATCAAATAACTGCTTGTACGGGTTATCATCTCCTAAATTTTCTAGTAGATCATGACAAACTTTGCGGATGATTTTTGCTCTAGGGTCATAGTTTTTATAAACACGATGCCCAAAGCCCATTAAGCGGAAGCGGTCATTTTTATCTTTAGCACGGTCAATAAAGTGCTGAATACCTTTACCTGATTCAATAATTTCCATCAGCATACGGATTACCGCCTCATTAGCTCCACCATGAGCGGGTCCCCAGAGTGAGGCAATACCTGCTGCTACGGCTGCAAATGGATTAGCTTCTGAACTACCTGTCAGGCGTACTGTTGAGGTCGAGGCATTTTGCTCATGATCGGCATGAAGAATTAATAAAAGATCCAATGCTTTAACCATAATAGGGTCAGGCTTGTATTCTTCTGTCGGTACTGCAAACATCATATGCAAAAAATTACTGGGGTAATCCAAATGGTTTTGCGGATACATAAACGGCAAGCCATGAGCATAGCGATAACTCCAAGCAGCAATAGTTGGCATCTTTGCAATCAAACGATGGGCTGCAATACGACGACTTTGTTTATCGTGAACATCACTTTCGTCTTGGAAGAAAGCTGATAATGCACCAACTACACCTACCATGATTGCCATCGGGTGAGCATCACGGCGAAAGCCGCTATAAAAACGTTTAAACGCCTCATGCAGCATAGTGTGATGAGTGATTAAGTTATTAAACTCTTCAGCTTCATCTCTATTGGGGAGTTCGCCATTAAGTAGTAAGTAGCAAGTTTCTAAAAAGGTACTATTTTCAGCGAGTTCCTCAATTGGATAACCTCGGTACCGTAATATTCCTTTTTCTCCATCCATATAGGTAATAGCACTACGACAACTAGCCGTTGACATAAAACCAGGGTCATAAGTGAAATAACCTAATTGACGGTATAGTGTGCGTACGTCAATGGTTGCGGGTCCTTCAGTAGGGTGTAAAATGGGTAACTCTATTTCTTTTCCAGTTGAGTTATCTATTAATGTAACGCTGTCTTTATTCGACATATGACATCCTTCATGCTTCGAACAGTAGAGAAGACAAAAGTATAAAAGAATTAATAAGTGTCTGCATACTTCATATCTGCAAATAATTTTTTACTTTTATCTATTTTGTCATTCCGAATTAACAAGAAAAAAGGATATTATATGTTAGTTTTAATGATATACATGGATTTTTAATGAAACGCTTGTTATTTCTTACCATTGTTTTACTTTTCTTCGGTCTGTTTTTGTTTGCTTGGCTATTTTATGCTGACGATAAACAGAAACTAAGTAAAGATTTACCATGGAAGATAGAAATTAGTGAGACAGGAGCAACCAAAGTATTTGGTTTAGATATTGGTCGATTAACATTAGAAGAGATGATGTTGTCTCTGCATAAAATTGCTGACGTCAGTATTTTTGAGGCAAGAGATGGAGCATTATCTCTTGAGGCTTTTTTTGGAAAAACCCGTTTGGGTATATTTGATGCAACTTTGATTGCAGATATTGATGCAGATCAAGTAAAGCTTAGAGAGTTTCTTACGCAAATTAATCCATCAGATAAGAAGTCAACACCCAGTGGTCATTGGAAATATGACCTTGCAGAAAGTAGTCTTAAACAAGCAAATAAAATGCGAATTTGGCGATTAGTGTATATACCTTCTGCAAATTATGAAGCGGTGACTATTCGTAAACAATTTGGTGAGCCAGAAAGTACGGAGACCTTGCCTGATGATTTAGTTTATTGGTTTTATCCCAAAAAAGGCGTGGCTATTCTACAAGACCCCAATGGACGTGAGATTTTTTACTATGTCGCTGCTGATGAATTTGATCGCCTAAAAGCCGCCTTACCTCGTAAGAAGCCAGAAATTAAATAATGATGAATAAATCTAATTGGTGGGAAAACACGCCATTAACAGAAATGACTCGTGAGCAATGGGAGCAGATTTGTGATCATTGTGCTAAGTGTTGTTTGCTCAAGTTGGAGGATGAGGAGGACGGTATCGTTTATTATACTGATGTAGCCTGTTCATTATTGGATAACGAAACTTGCTATTGTCGCGATTATCAAAATCGACAAACGTTAGTGCCAGATTGTTTGCAGCTTACTATTGAAAATATTGATCAAATTCAATGGATGCCACCGAGTTGTAGCTACCGATTGATAAAAGAGGGGCGAAAATTGCCTGATTGGCATCACTTGGTCACTGGTGATAAAAACTCTGTGCATAAGGCAGAGCAATCAATAAAAAATAAATATATTAGTGAAAAGTCTATAGATGAAGATGAGCTTGAGGAGCATATTGTAGAATGGCCGCTGAATTAGAAGCTGTACGTTTAGATAAATGGCTATGGGCAGCTCGATTTTTTAAAACGAGAGCCTTAGCTGTTGCTGCAATCAAAGGTGGAAAGGTACATTTAAACGGTAGCCGAGTTAAACCATCAAGAATGGTACATATTGGCGATTTATTAGAAATCACTCGAGGCAATACCCCCTTCGTTGTTAATGTGGCAGGGTTAAATGATAAACGTCGCCCCGCTAAAGAAGCCCAGTTGTTGTATATTGAAACTGAAGAAAGTAAGGCAGAACGTGAAGCATTAGCCGAATTGCGGCGTTTAGAAGCAAAATCAGTAAAGCATGAACGTCGTCCTGATAAGCGGCAACGTAGACAGATACATCGATTTAAGCGGTGTGAGAGTTAGATAGATTCTTTAGTAGAGAATCCTTAACTATATTATTAAAGCCTTGATAATCCATTATTTATTGTCTTATATAAATTTATTCCATAAATTGCCACTTTATGGTTGACTCGGTATGATCATATTAGCATAATTCCCGTTTTATTTTTTCAGGTCAGGCAGTGAGTTTCGCTAAAATCTCATGCCATTATATATAATTTGGAGAGAATTTTGCCAAACATCAAATCAGCTAAGAAGCGTGTACGTCAGGCAGCAAAGAATCGCTTGCGTAATAAACATCAAATATCAACCATGCGTACATATGTTAAGAATGTAGTAAAGGCTATACAAGCAGGTGACAGAGAATTAGCTCAATCTGCTTATGCTAAAGCAGTATCTGTTTTAGATGCTACAGTAAGCAAAGGTATGATACACAAAAATAAAGCAGCACGTCATAAAACTCGCTTGAATAAAGCAATTCGTGTAATGAAATAAAAAAATCCTGATTATATTTTAGTAAAAAGCCTCTGTAATTAACAACAGGGGCTTTTTTATTCATTATTGTTAAGAGAAGACTACCCTAATTTTGAGACAAGTCTTTGTAATTTTGTTAAATCCACTTATGTTTTCTTAACTAATGACTTGCATATTGTCGTGAATGACTAAATGTCCACTTGATTAATTCATTATGGGCAAGTAATCCTCTACTACGAGCTTTAGGATCATTATGTAACACGGTGATAATATAGGTTTGCCCATCAGATGCTTTAACATATCCTGCAATACCTCTTACATTTTTAAGAGAGCCTGTTTTAAAGTTGCCTCTGCCTTTTAGGGCGGAATTGACCAAGCGTCGTTTGAGTGTACCATCAACTCCCATAACTGCGAGTGATTTAATAAACTCATTACGATATGGGCTGAAATATGCATCGGCAAGTAAATGCCCAATATGCCGGGCACTGATTCTAGCAATACGACTTAATCCTGAGCCATTTTCGATACGTAACTCAGGGAAGTTTAAACCTCTGCTTTGTAACCATTCGCTAATAGCTTTAGCTCCTTTATTAGTTGTGGCAGGTGCTCCATATCGTTTTGCTGCAATGGATAAAAGTAATTGACGAGCTATAACATTATTACTTTTTTTGTTAACAGTTGGTAAAATATCACGTAAAGGGCGTGAATAGTGTGTATAAAGTAATCGTGCATTTGTTGGTGTTTTATGTTGTGCGAATCCACCGCGTATTGAGCCTCCCATTTTTCCAACCCATGTTTGCCAGATGCCAGCAAATAACATATTGGCAGGATCAGATACAACTTTGAAATATTTACGTTGACCACAACGTGTTGAGTAGCTTCCAGAGAATGTAACCGTTATATTGCGTCCTTGTGGCGTAATCGTCATTCTCGGATGAGCATTATTGCCTCGGCATGGTCGGTTATTTGCTTTAATATTATTGATAATTTTCACATTTCTAGCAGGAGTAGGACAAGAAACATCAACGCGACCACCGATAGGTCGGATAACAAAGCAGGAAATACGTTCGTTATAAAGAAGTGCATCAGGCTGGGCGTTATAGAGCTTGTGAGGATTGCCATCGAATGCTCCTGGGTCTTGCTTGATAGGGGCAAAATAGCTGTTATCAAAAACTAAATTGCCTTCAATGTTATGAATACCTTTACTACGAATAGCATGCAGTATATTTTGTAAATCTTTAGGTTTTAAATCAGGAGATCCGTAACCTTTAATAATTAAGTCCCCTTTTAGTGTGCCTCTAGATATTGTTCCTGTTATATAAACTTCGGTGGGCCAGCGATAATCTGACCCTAATATGCCAAGTGCAGCATAAGTTGTAATTAGCTTCATAACAGATGCAGGATTTCTTGGAATATCTGCCTGAAATGTCATTAATGGGTTTGGGCTATTAACTGGTTGTATATAAACACTTATGCCTCGTGTTGATATTCCTTGCTTCTTTAGTGCAGTTACAACGGTTCTCGGTAATTGGCGAATATTCCCTACTTGCTTACTTAACTTTACTTTTGGGTAATCATTATTTGAATTTTTTAAAGTATAAGTAACATTATGCTGAGAGCGTATATTGCGAGCAACTCTAGTATTTTGTTGGGTAATACGAGTAGTTGTTGTTGAACGAGATGCTTGATACTTAGGGTTAGCTTCAGGAATATTATTTGAACTACATGAACTAAGTAAAGTAAAAGTCAAGAAAATTGGTAACTGCCAATATTTTTTCATTGTTAAAGATTACCTTTCTTTTGCGTTGGAGAGATGAGTTTTTATCCTCTCTATTTATTTAAAGTCATTATCAAAGATTGGAACTTTGTATCCCTAGGTGCAATCCGACCCTCGAGGAGCTTTGGTTGTTGTAGTTACAATATATAAAATTTATATCGCTATATTGATAACTTTAGAATATTAAGCAAAGCTACTTATATAAGTGATACCGTTGTCTTTTTAGACTAGCAAGCATTTAAAAAGATGCAAGCAATGTTTTTGTATTTTATCAAAGCTTATCTTTATAAATTAATCAGGGGTTAATTTAGCAGACAATAGTGTCGTTTTGTTATAAAAGTTAGGGGCTACAATAATGAAAAAAGTATATTTGATAAGTTTAGGGCGTAATTTTCTATTAGTATTAGCTATATTGTGTGTTGTTTCTTGTTCAAGTATGTCAACTACAGAAAAAAAATATCAACCAATTACTTATAAGAAATCAGTTTCAAAAATAGTTATAAAACCAATTAGTGTCGGACAATTTTCAGGGCATGGAATTACCGCATTACATGCTTATTTGCCATTTGGCAGTCAGGTGGAGCTTATTAACCCTATAACACATAAAAGCGTATCAGCAAAAATAATCGGTCAAACACCAAATAGTGAGAGAGATAAATTATTGTTATCTTCTGATGCATTAAAATCACTAGGTTTACATCATTATCCAAATAGCAAAATATTAATGAGAGTTAAGCGTAGCGGCAATATTGCTATCTGGCAGACATCGGTACAACAATCAGTAAAAGGAATAAAAGATTTTGTTAATTCTTCTTCTCAAGTTGTGAAGTCAAAAAGAAAGCGACTGAGTGTGAAAGCAGGACGGGTTCAATATGGTCGAGCATCTTATTATGCACGCCATTTTCATGGTAAAAAAACAGCAAGTGGAGAACGGTTTAATATGAATGAAATGACTTGTGCTCACCGAAGCTTACCATTTGGAGTGCGAGTAAGAATTACAAATAAAGGCAATGGGCGTTCAGTAATATTACGAGTAAATGATAGAGGACCTTATTCTAAAGAGCGAATCGTAGATGTGTCATATGCAGCAGCTAAAAAACTTGGAATGATTCGGAGTGGTACTGCTGATGTGAAACTAGAGGTTATTGAGTAAATGTATTCCCAATTTTTCAATATGATAAAATGTTTTATAATCAATAATAAAAATTATTAATGCAAATATCAAAGTCTCCTTTATATCCCTCAGGATAGGGTTGTGGTTTTATGGTAAATCAATGTATATTCGGTCAGCATATTGCTCAATAGTTATCTATTTTGTTCAAGGGTTGGCGATTTATCGGTTAATTAATGATTATTAATGTAATTACTCAGCGTAATAAGTAGTGAAGCTGGTAACTGGTAAGTAGTTTGCAAATTAATACAGGGAGAAAACATGCTTGAAGCGTATCTTCCAATTCTTGTTTTTCTAGGAGTTGGTCTTGTTTTAGCGACGGTACTTTTGGTGCTTGGTCTTCTATTGGGACCAAATAAACGCTATGCAGAAAAGGATTCTCCTTTTGAGTGTGGCTTTGAGGCATTTGAAGATGCTCGTATTAAGTTCGATGTCCGTTATTATTTGGTGGCTATTCTCTTTATCATCTTCGACTTGGAGATCGCTTTTTTGTTCCCGTGGGCAATTGTGTTGGATACGATTGGTGTGTTTGGAATCGTTGCAATGGCGGTTTTTTTGGGGATTCTTATCCTCGGCTTTATTTATGAGTGGAAAAAAGGAGCTTTGGAATGGGAATAGAAGGAGTAATGAAACAAGGCTTTATGACCACAAAGCTAGATGGCTTAATCAATTGGGCAAGAACAGGTTCTATGTGGCCGATGACCTTTGGTTTAGCCTGTTGTGCGGTTGAAATGATGCAAGCAGGGGCAGCTCGTTATGATTTAGACCGCTTCGGTATTGTTTTCCGTCCAAGTCCTCGTCAATCGGATGTATTAATCGTTGCAGGCACATTGACAAATAAAATGGCTCCAGCAATTCGTAAGGTTTATGATCAAATGGCAGAACCTCGCTGGGTCATATCCATGGGTTCTTGTGCTAATGGTGGCGGTTATTATCACTATTCTTATTCGGTTGTTCGTGGCTGTGATCGAATTATCCCCGTCGATGTTTATGTGCCAGGTTGCCCACCAACGGCAGAAGCCTTGCTATATGGCATTATTCAACTTCAAAATAAAATAAAAAGAACCAATACAATTGCACGTGTGGACGCAGCATGATCAAGGGTATTAATGAATTACAGGAATACCTAGTTGAAACATTAGGTAGCAAAATCCAAAAAGCGGTCAATGCGTTTGGTGAATTGACGATTGAAGTAAAAGCAGCGGATTATTTAGCGGTATGCCTTAAACTTCGCGATGATGATAATGTAAGTTTCGATCAGCTCACTGACCTTTGTGCCGTTGATTATATCGCCTATGGTGATGTGGAGTGGGACACTAAAGTTGATGGCTTCTCGCGTGGTGTTAAAGCGAATACTTCCGCTAGATTTGATTTTGACCAGCAATTTGATCCTGCACGCTATGAAGGCAAGCGTTTCGCTGTTGTTTTGCACTTGTTGTCAATTAGCAATAATTTGCGGCTTCGTGTTAAAACTTATTGCGAAGACAATGACTTCCCTAAAGTCGATTCTGTTGTTGATGTTTGGAATTCCGCAAACTGGTATGAGAGAGAAGCCTTTGATTTATTCGGTATCTTGTTCTCAGGGCATCCAGATTTACGCCGTATTTTGACAGATTATGGTTTTGTTGGTCATCCATTTAGAAAAGATTTCCCTTTAATCGGGCATGTGGAAATGCGTTACGATGAAGATAAGCAACGTGTGGTCTATGAGCCTGTTAGTATTGAACCTAGAGTGTTGACACCGCGTATGAAGCGTGATGATCAACGCTTTTCAGCGGCCGATGAGGTAGAAGAATAATGCCTGAAATTCGTAATTTTACGCTGAACTTTGGACCTGCTCACCCCGCTGCACACGGTGTATTGCGACTCATTTTAGAAATGGATGGTGAGGTAATCCAACGAGCTGATCCTCATATCGGTTTATTGCATCGTGGTACAGAAAAATTAGCTGAATCTAAAATCTATAGCCAAAGTAT
>JALWYT010000286.1 GCA_026992705.1 Thiotrichaceae bacterium | reverse complement strand
TGCGGCGGCAAAGGAGGCAAGCAAAAGGATTAAGCCGAGTATGGACGAGGCAATCATGCCTAAATCCAGCGGTGTGCTGATTAATAAGGAGAAGGGCATCAGCGATAACATGGCAACCATTAATAGCACAAAGCCCATTAAACCTAGATATTTGCCGAGTACAATTTGAGTGGCAGAAATAGGGGAGGATTGTAGAAATGTCAGCGTGTTGTTCATGCGTTCTTCGGCAAATAACCGCATGGTTAAGAGCGGCATAATGGCGAGCATAATAATACCAATGGATGAATATAAACTGCTGACAATAATTTCCGTCACTCCTGGTGCACCTTCTAAGCCAACTAAGCTGGGTTGAATAAATTGTTGGTACTCGTCGATACTGTTTAAAAATAGCCACGCTAAAATAAGTTGCACAATGGCTAATAAACTCCATGCTAACGGTGAGCGGAATAAACGTCGGAACTCGGTAGAGCTAATAGTGATAATCGAACTCATGCGGCTTATTCCTCTCCATGAATTAAGTCCATAAAAATTTGTTCTAGTGTGGTTGTTTTTGGATGAAGTGCAAGAATCTCCCAGTTTTCTACTTGTGCAAGCTGACAAATATCAGGAATAGGGTTGTAGTTTGCTTGATGCGTGATTTGATAATAGCCGTGTTTGCTTGCCATAAGCTGATGGATACCCTCTATTTGTAATAATTTATCTTCATCAATATCGTTAGCAAATCGACTTAACAAAATAGGAGCAGAATGGCGATTTTCAAGATTATCTAATGAATCATCAAATACCGTTTTGCCTTGATTGATAATTTGCACACGGTCACAGACTGCTTGGACTTCTGGCAAGATGTGGGTGGATAAAATCACACTGTGCTGATTGCCTAACTGTCGGATTAAGGCTCGGATTTCTTGAATTTGAATGGGATCAAGCCCAACGGTTGGCTCATCTAAGATAATAATATCGGGGTTATGCAAAATCGCTTGAGCAATCCCAACTCGCTGCTGGAAGCCTTTGGATAAGTTTGCAATCAAACGGTTGCCAACTTCCTCTAAGCCGCAACGGATTTTGGCTTGTGTAATGGCTGTATCTTGCTGATGCTTGGCAACACCGCGTAATTTAGCACAATAGCTTAGGTATTCGTTCACCCGCATATCGCGGTAAATTGGTGGCTGCTCGGGAAGGTAGCCAATATGCCGCTTGGCTTGTTTAGGCTGTTCTAGTAAATCAATGCCATTAATACGAATTTCGCCCTGACTGGGTGATAAATTCCCTGCGAGCATTTGCATGCTTGTTGATTTACCTGCCCCATTCGGACCTAACAAGCCTAAGACCTCGCCTTTTTTTAATTGCAGATTGATATTGTTTACTGCACAGTGACCACTGTAATAGCGATATAAACCCTGAGCATCAATTAAACGTTTATTACTCACTTGTGATTCTCCGTGTTTTAATTATTTTTTACTTATAAGTGGTAGCATTGGTACATCTTAATATCTTAGCCAACCCATATCTCCTTTTTGTTAATAATTCCCAAACTGAATATTATCGCAAGTTTATTTGTATTCTTCTATTTTTTGTAAAATCAGTTTAAATTCATGTTTGACTTCTGTGCAAATAGTATTGATTTCATTGTTTGATATTTTATGGTCATTTATTCTGCTCAGTAGCTCTTCCAGTTGACTGCTTCCGTATAAATTTAAGGAGCCTTTAAGTCGATGAGCTAGGGGGGCTGCTTGATCAAAATTTTTTTCTTGTAATAAATTGATTAATATTGGGCTTTCTTTATCAATGGTTTGTTTTATTTGTTTAAACAGTTTTCTTGCTGACTGGCTACCAAGCATATCTATTAATGATGCTAGTTTTTCAGCGACTTCAGTCGCTGAGTTTTCTGCGATTGTTATGATGCTTGTAAGTTCTTCAATTGGAATAGCTTGAGCTGTAGTATTATGTTTATCATGTGGTATCCAGCGTAATAATTTTTGTTTTAACTCATGAGGGTTAATGGGTTTGGTGAGAAAATCATCCATACCATAGCTTAGAGCCTTATTACGTTCAATCACCCGAGCGTTGGCAGTAAGTGCAATAACAGGAATATCAACCCATTCTGGATTATCACGGAGTACATCCAGTGCTTCATAACCTGTCATTTCTGGCATTTGTAAATCCATTAGGATTAAATCAGGCAAACTTTCGCTCAATAGCCAAAAGGCTTCTTTAGCACTGCCAGCAATAGAAACTTGTAAGCCCATAATGCTTAATATCTCTTTGACAAGTTCTTGGTTTAATTCGTCATCATCAACAACAAGAATAGTCTTGCCAACTAATTCATTGACAATATCTAATTTGCTGGCAGGGGCTTCTTTAGTTTTGACTTCAAGTTTTTCCGCAGGAGCAATATCAAGTTTTAGTGTGAAGAAAAAGGTTGAACCTTCACCTGGAATACTAAAGATTTCTATAGTACTCCCCATCATTTCTAATAAACGTTGACTGATGGTTAAACCTAAACCTGTACCCCCATGTTTTCGAGAATCAGAAGAATTAAGTTGAGTAAATGAGTCAAATAGTTTTTTTTGATCGTCTTTTTTTATGCCAGGTCCAGTATCGATAATTTTAAAAAGTAGTGTTACTTTATCATCTTGTTTATCTAATTGGCGAACTTGTATAGTTACACTACCACGAGAAGTAAATTTAATAGCATTGGCAGATAAATTCGTAAGTATTTGAGTTAAACGTAATGGATCACCGATTAAATGTTGTTCTATATTTTCTGCAACATCAATAGTAAAGTTTAAAGCTTTTTTTTGTGCTTGTGTGATGACATGGGCTTTAACAGTTTTTAATATAGTATCTAAGAAAAATGCTGTATTCTCTAGCTCCATGCGTCCTGCTTCAATACGTGAGAAATCTAATATGGAATTAATAATACCCAGTAATGTTTCAGATGCTTGTTTTAATTTTTCCACATAATCAGCTTGCTTAGTTGATAGTTTCGTTTTTTCTAATAAATACCCAATTCCAATAACAGCATTCATCGGTGTTCTTATTTCATGGCTCATATTGGCTAAAAAAGTTGTTTTTGCCAAATTCATATCACGTTCTACAGCAGCAAGATTATGTAAGTGCTGTAATATCTCACTTGTATGTAATGCAGCGGCAATAACCGGAATATCTAGGACGAGTAATAAAAAAGTAATGGTTTGATAACTGTCATCATCAACAAGATATAAACGAACGGCAGTGGATAAAATAATAGGTTGAGAAAAACTTAATATAGCAAGTTTATCAATAGACAGCGTGAGTAATGAACCCATGCTTAAACCAGTTACAATAATGATAATAATTAATTGGTACACAGGATGATTATCTGGAAATAAATTGATAATCGTAAGACTCCATACAGCACTTAGTATAAAGGAGCTGAGTATAAAAGTACTGTACCAATAATTAATATGTTGATCTTTTGGCTTTTTTTTGAAAAATAAAAAGGTAATGAGTAACTTAATTAAAGTTGCAATGGTCAAAGTACTGAACCAAAGTATCCAGTCATTAAATTTTGTGATATTCCAAAAAAAGAAAAATAAAATAATAATACTTATAATATGAGAAAAGATACCATATTTTGAATTTTGGTATAGTGATTCGCAAATATGTTTATCAATATTTAAAGAGAATAACTTCACAGTGCTAATATACTTCAATAAATCAAAACAAGGATACTTAAGGAATATTCATTATGTGCTAGCTACTAATATCTCGTGATATTTATTTAAAGTATACAAGGCTAATTTTAGAGTCGTTGCTATAATAAATCAGAGTTACAAACCTACCATAGCACTGAACTCCATTAGGTATCAGTATCTTGATGAGAGTCGTTTAGCGACTCCGTGAATACAAAACGGTAGCCTTTTCCCCAAGTTGTTAATAGATAAATAGGATCCGAAGGGTCTTTTTCTATTTTATTGCGTAAACGATTAATATGAACATCAATACTTCTATCGTATGGGTTGTGTTGATTACCATGCAATTTAAAACTTAAATCATCACGAGATAATGTTTTATTTGGGTTTTCACAGAATATTTTTAATAATTGGGACTCTGTTGTTGTAAGACGTATATGTTTGTTATTACAAAATAATTTACAACGATCTATTTCAAAGACAAATGAGCCAAACGTAACTTTATTAGCGGTATTAGCTTGGCTTCTTAATTTTAGTATATTATTGATTCGGGCTAAAATTTCTCGTGGGTCAGCAGGTTTAGCAATATAATCATTAGCCCCCATTTCTAAGGCTTTTACCTTATCATCTATTTGATTTTTTGAAGATAGCATTAAAACGGGAATATTAGGGTGATAATCTTGTAGCCATTCAAGCCAATAATAACCATCTTCACCTGGTAACATAATATCTAATAGAATTAAATTAACGGTTTGCTTTTGTAAAAAGTGATCAATTTCTTCACCCGTTAAAATACCATTAACCTCAAAATTTTTTTGTGATAAATAATCATGTAAAGCAGACTGTAGAATCAGATCATCATCAACGATCAGTAATTTTTTTTTGTTAATATCTACCACGATCCAAAAACCTCAATTATGGATTGAAAAATTGTAATACTTGGAAGATATGCAAGCCTCCAGCAAGGTATAGTAGGATAATCAGCCTAATTTGACCTTACTCAATATATTACATTTTGTAACATTGGATAATATTTACCCATTCATAAGTCAAAATGTGATAATAAGCCCCCAATATTGTGAAAATTTTCAACCCAGCTGAGTTGTTTCCCTTCAAACTCATAGACATCAAAATGAATTTTTTGCTTGCTTGAAGAATTATCTGCAATGGAAACAACGAGCTCTTCTTGATCATCATCATCAACATCTTTAATAAAAATATCAAAAACGACCCCATCAAGTGGGTGTATTATCTCCATAATGGCTTTGCCATTTTCCTCTGTTTTAATAACTAAGCGATAGGCGGTATTAGCAAAAATTGGCTTAACATAAACAATGTATAGATCTGAAGGTTTAGCAAGAGGAATAGAGTTAAGCTGAGGTGATTTAAGTGTTACTGCACATGTTGGTGTTATTAGGGCAGTAAATAGCACCATTGTAGATAATAAGCTCTGCGTCATTTATATCTCTCCAAACCATATAATTAGTTATTTATAATATTCTTAGATGTTAACTTAATAAATCGACTTAATAACTAAAATTTATGTTAACAAGTGTAAAAATTAATCAAGTATCAAGCTTTTAATTTTAGTGAATGTAATTGCCATTCATTGAAATGGGTTTCTTGCAGAAAATTAAGCACTACTTGTATGATTCAAGCGTCTAAAAATTCAGGTAATCAACTATGCGTCCAGCTCACCTTGAAACCATTCTCGATCAAGAATTTTTTAGTGCTCAACGTGGGCATCACACCCCTGTTATGATATGGGGTGCACCAGGAGTTGGTAAATCTCAACTGATTAATCAAGTGGGAGAGCGTCATGGTGTCAGCGTTATTGATATTCGTTTATCACAAATGGAGCCGAGCGATTTACGCGGTATTCCTTTCCGCGAAAAAGACAGCGTGGAATGGGCAATCCCTTCTATGTTACCCAATGCAAAGCGACATGGCGAAACAGGGATTTTGTTTTTAGATGAGATTACCTCCGCCGTACCGAGTGTTTCAGCGGCTGCTTATCAATTAATTTTAGACCGACGCTTAGGGGATTACCAAGTCCCCGACGGCTGGGCAATTTTTGCTGCAGGGAATCGTCAAGGGGATAGGGGAGTGACCTATACTATGCCCGCTCCATTGGCAAATCGCTTTTCCCATTTTGAGCTTGAATTAAACCTAGATGATTGGGTTACATGGGCATATAAAGCAGGCATTGATGAACGTATTATTGCCTTTTTACGCTTCCGCCCTGAGTTACTTTTTGACTTTGATCCCGCTCATAATCCCGTTGCCTTCCCAACGCCTCGCTCATGGGAGTTTGCACATCGGGCATTACAAAAATTTATCAATCACCCCATGCTATTACTGGGGACTTTGCAAGCTTGTGTCGGTGATGCTGCGGGTATTGAGCTAAAAGCTTTTATTGATAGCCTCGATCAAATGCCTGACTTAGATGCCATTTTGCGGGGTGAGGACATTAAATCACCGAAAGAAATCGACTTGCAATATGCGGTCGCCTCGGCATTGGTTGGAAGAGCCATTAAAGCCAAAGACAGCGACAATGCCACAGAAGTTTGGGGGCATATATTGAATTATGCGGATAACTTCCGCCAAAAAGAAATGGGCGTTATGTTAATTTCCGATATGCTACGAGCCGTTGGCGATGAGCTTTTTGCCTTGCCAGAATTTGCTAAATGGGCAGAAAGCATTGGCGATATTATGCTATACAACAACTAATGAGCCAGAATAACGACAAACACATCGAAGATAAGCTAATTGCCGCTCGCACCAAACTTATCTTGGATAAACCCTTTTTAGGAGCCTTAGTACTACGCCTGCCGCTGCAAGAAGCAGACCCTGCATGGTGCAAAACAACGGGTACGGATGCTAAAAAATTCTATTACAATCCTGAATTTATTGATGCACTCAAGCCAGAAGAAACGCAATTTATCCTCGCTCATGAAGCCTTGCACTGTGCCTTATCGCATTTTGCTCGCCGTCAGCACCGCATCAAACATCGTTGGGATTTAGCCTGCGACTATGCGATTAATCCGATTCTCGTTGAAGAAGGCTTTACCCCCGTTGCGGGTAGCCTTATGATGCGAGAATACAAAGGCATGACCGCCGAAGAAATCTACCCATTGATTGACGATAATAATCAATCAGAAACCCTTGATCAGCATCTTTACGACAAAGAAGATCAGCAGTCAGAAGGTAGTCAAGAGAGCAGTGAAAACCCACTGGATGACCGCAAACAAGACACACCACCCGAAAAACCTGATGGTAGCAGCCAATCAGATTCACAAGAATCCAATGGTGGCAAAGGGCAGCAAGAATTTGATGAAAATGCAGGTGGAGGAGCACCGCCGCCACCGCCGTTGAGCCAAAAAGAAGCCGAAGAACTTAGCATACAATGGCAACAACGCATGGCAGGAGCTGCACAGCAAGCCATGCAAGCGGGTAAACTAAGCGGCATTATGAAACGCCTCGTTGAAGATTTATTGCAACCGCGTCTGCCTTGGCGAATGTTACTTGCCCGCTATTTAACCGCTGTTGCCCGTGATGACTATAGCTATACACGTCCCTCAAGTCGCCGAGGTGAACCTGCTATTTTCCCTAGCTTAAAAAGCACCCAAGTTAATGTAGTGGTTGCTTTGGATGTTAGTGGTTCTGTTAGTGATGAGGAACTACAAGATTGCCTATCTGAAATTAACGCCATCAAAGGACAAATGCGAGCCAAAGTGACACTAATCGCCTGCGATTCCGATATTATTGACGGCTTTCCATTGGTTTTTGAACCTTGGGAAGAAGTCAAACTCCCCGAAGAAATCAACGGCGGAGGCGGAACCGACTTCCGCCCAATTTTCCACTGGGCAGAACAACAAGACCAACAACCTGATATTCTTGTCTATTTCACCGACGCACAAGGGCAATTCCCCAAAATTCATCCCTATTATCCCGTAATATGGCTAATAAAAGGAAAGTCACAAGTTCCTTTTGGACAGCGGGTGCAGTTAAATTAGTATGTAGAAGTAACTGGGATCAGAGTAAAATAATTTGGATGATTTATCTGGCAATTAAGTATTACTCATTCCTTGGTATTTCTACATTATTAATTCCTTCTTTATTACCTGTCGTAGCACCACGTTGAGTGGATGTAGTCATATCTGCCGTTAGGCTTTGTTCAACAGTATTATCTACAGCTGCTGTAGCATTCGCGGGTTTCGTCGCATCACTCTGAGCTGATATTGGGCTTTGTCCAGTCGTATTATCTGTTTTTTCTGCTACATCCTCTTTTTTTCTCCATTCCGCTAGTTGGTAAGCAACACCACCACCGTACCAACCTCGGGAAGATGATCCTGTGTAAAGGTTAGCTCCTGTTGTATAGCCATTATTAGACCTTGCATGAGTTGAGCTAAAACTAGCTAGACTGATAATCAAACATGTATTTAATAAGCTTTTTTTCATAATTCACACCTAGAGAATTACCAGCGAAGAGAAAACAACTATATGTTAATACCAATAACTTAACACATCACAGTTAAAAGCAGCATATAGCTGAAATAGGAGATTATTATAAGCTAATGATTGTTATTCACGTCACCTTTATCCTTAAAAGTCCGCCAGCCACTAATCATTGAACTAATAATAGATTGACGCGACATAATGTCTTCACGAATGGCGACATAGACGTGAATCATCACAAAAATAATAATCACGTACATACCAAAGTGGTGCCATGTGTGCACGTCCATGCTTTGCCCAAACAGGGGAATAACCCATGATGTAAACCAGCTATTTGCCCATGAACCTGCACCAGCACCTTCACCATACAAGGCAAAGCCTGTGATAATCATAAATATGATGCCCCACACAAAGAGCAAGTGCATGGTTAATACGGCTAATGGGTTATGACCTGTGTACTTATGTGGTTCTTTAGCAAGAAAGAGATACCATTTCACCTCATGTATCACACCATCCCAAAAGTCTGTACTTAGGATGGGAGGTAGAAAGATTTCTCTTGCATGTGAGTTGCCAACGATTGCCCAGTAAAGTCGCCCGATAAAGCCAATCAGGACGATATAAGCAGAGGCAAAATGGGCAAAGCGAATATATCCCATTAAAAAATGGTCACTCGCTTCTCCAGGCAGTGTTGGTAAAGGACTTGCGATAAAGTACCCCGTTACGCCCAAAATAAAAATTGCAAACGCATTTATCCAGTGCCATAAACGTATTGGAGCCTCGTAAACATAGACAGCAGGTTCACTATGTGCTGCGTGAATAGCTGAATTCATAATAACCTCCTAATCAGACTTGGTAGCAATAGATACTCTCCAGACAATGACGGTAGTAACAATAGCTATACCGATAAATAATCCAGTGTGATAAAGGCTAGTAAGCATATGATTGAACAGTTGTATTATACTCAGCTCCGTATGTCCACTAGGGTGAGCATTTGCCTGTGTTGCCACAAACAGAGAAGAAATTACAAACAATAAACGGGGTAGTATTTTTTTTAACATATTAAGTCTCCTTAACGTACTTTGACATTGGCAAGCTCGTCGCCATCTTCGCTCATCACATGCGTTGAACAGGCTAAACAAGGATCAAAACTATGTAATGTCCGCAATATTTCAACAGGTTCTTCAGCACGTTCAACAGGTATATTCATTAATGACGCTTCAAATGCACCGATATTTCCTGCAGGGTCTCTCGGTGAGCCATTCCATGTGGTCGGAACAACACATTGGTAGTTTTCAATTTTGCCATCTTTAATGCGAATCCAATGCCCTAATGCACCACGCGGAGCAGCGGTAACGCCAACACCTTTTGCCTCTCTTGACCATGTTGACGGATCCCACTTTTCCATATTAGCGGTAGAAGTATCGCCATTTTTGATATTACTAATGAGTTGATTCCAGTCATCGACCATCATATCGGCACAATATTCGGACTCTAATGCACGAGCTAACGTCCGTCCTATGGTCGAATTGAGAGCGGTTTTTGCATCGAGATTAGTTCCTGCCAATTTATTGAAAGCAGCAAGTGAACGATTAACTTGCTCCTGCACATACTCAACACCCTGAGCATAAGCTAAGACATAGCGTGACAATGGTCCCACTTCAACTGCATGACCTTTCCAGCGTGGCGATTTAATCCAAGAGTATTTAGCTTCCTCATCAATTTGCTCAATATTGGTGTTCGTGCCTTTTGCTTTAGCTCCCAATTGATAATTAGGTTCCGTAACTCCATCCCAAGGATGCAAGCCTTTGCTTTCATCAGGATAGCTATACCAAGAATGTGCTACAAACTCTTGCACCTGTTCAGGGTCGCGTGGATCAATCGGATGCACCTCGTCCCAATTACCATTGAGAATAACGCCACCGGGTAATTGATCGGTTGACTTATCGTAATTAACTTTCGGATAAGCACCGTAATCCATCACGTTCAAAGCACCTAAACCACCACCCCATAGCTGCTCTTTGTAGAAGCTGGCAATGGCAATAACATCTGGCACATAGACATTTTTATTAAAGTCCACCATCTCCTGAATACGCGCCATAACGAAATTTAAACGCTCCATATTCAAAGGAGCCCCTGCTGACATATCGCCATCCATGTTAATCGCACAAGGTACACCGCCAACCAAATAATTAGGATGTGGATTTTTACCACCAAAAACTGTATGAACTTTAACAAACTCTTTCTGTAAGTCTAAAGCTTCAAGGTAATGGGCAACCGCCATTAAATCCACTTCGGGCGGAAGCTTATAAGCAGGATTATCCCAATAGCCATTTTTAAACGGTCCTAATTGACCGGATTCAACAAACTTTTTAATACGAGTCTGTACATCACGAAAATAGCCAGGACTCGACATCGGATGATGCGGGGATACCATATGCTGTAAATCTGATGTCGCTTTGGGGTCCGCCTTTAAGGCATTCACGGGATTTACCCAGTCCAAGGCATGAAGATGATAAAAATGTACAACGTGGTCGTGTACCTGCAGGGTCTTTGCCATGATTTCACGAATTAAATGAGCATTCGGTGGAATTTTAATATCCAGTGCATCCTCCACCGCACGTACTGAAGTCAAGGCATGACAGCCGGTACAAACTCCACAAATACGCTCAACAAATGCCCAAGCATCACGCGGATCACGACCGCGTAAAATAACCTCAAGCCCACGCCACATCGTGCCTGATGAAACTGCATTACGAATAACATTATTTTCATCCAGATTTACTTCACAACGCATATGACCTTCAATGCGTGTGACAGGATCAATGACGACACGCTTACCCGAATTATCAAGACTAAAACCATTTGGCGTTTGCATAACACTCATTATTTATTCTCCTTTTGCTTTTTGTTGAGCACGTTTAATAGCAGAAATCGCAGCATGTGCCGCAATTGCTGTTCCTACAACGGCAGTCGCTGTACCACCAATATCATCGGCATTGCCTTCAACGCCAAAAGCTTTCACATCAGTTAAGCGTGCATACCACGAGCCTTTATCCCAAAAGCCATCTTCCGAACAGCCGATACAACCGTGTCCTGCTTGAATAGGGAAGGAGGTGCCTTCATTCCAACGAATTGTCGAGCAAGCGTTATACGTTGTTGGACCTTTGCAACCCACTTTGTATAAGCAATAACCTTTACGAGCACCCTTATCATCAAACTTCTCAACAAATTGCCCTGCATCAAAATGTGGACGGCGGTAGCATTTATCATGGATACGCTGGCTATAAAACATTTTTGGACGACCTTGACGGTCAAGCTCTGGGAATTTCTCAAAAGTAAGAATATAAGTTACCACTGCTGTCATCACCTCAGCAATCGGTGGGCAACCGGGGACTTTAATAATGGGTTTGCTGGTTTTAATCGCTTTGTGAGTAGGAGTTGCTTTTGTAGGGTTTGGATATGCCGCTTGTACACAACCATAAGAGGCACAAGACCCCCAAGAAATAATTGCTTTGCAATGATCTGCTGTATACTGTAGTTGTTCAATAAAGGGTTTGCCAGCAATAATGCAGGACATACCATTTTGATTAAGAGGTGCATTACCCTCGACTGCAAGAATAAAATTGCCATCGTATTTTTTAATGGTTTCCTCAATAATAGCCTCTGCTTGATGCCCTGCAGCCGCCATAATTGTATCATCATAATCTAATGATACCATGGATAAAACTACATCTTTAGCTAACGGATGAGCTGAACGAATAAAAGACTCCGAGCAACACGTACACTCCAGACCATGCAGCCATAAAATAGGAATACGTGGTTTTGTCTCCATTGCATGAGCAATTTTCCCCGCAAAAGCAGGTCCTAACCCCAATGAAGCAGCCGTCAAACTACAGTACTTCAAAAAACTTCGGCGAGAAATTCCTTGACGACGCATTACATCGTAGAATGTTTCAACCATTATAACCTCCTCAATAAATGGCAAATAATATGTAAAACTATTATACACAATTAGTGATTTGAGCAATTATTATGCCATTTTATTTTTTGCAGAAAGTACAAATAGATACAAGATATTTTAGAAGACGGCAAACAATTCAATTGGATTAATATATTCCATATATCTTTCCTGATGGGAAATTACTTTCCAGTTAAATATTATCTTAAGTAGTAAATTTTG
>JALWYT010000285.1 GCA_026992705.1 Thiotrichaceae bacterium | reverse complement strand
ACATTAAATACCGACGAAATGTAATTAATATAATACGTATTATATTTAAGTAATTGAATTTATTTTAATTATTGAAAATGTAAGTTTTTGTAAAGAATAGTAAAAAATTATGCTTGTGCTATCGCTCTTACAGTAAAACTTATGTAAGAGCGATAACATATTTTAATGTCGAAAATGCCGCATCCCCGTAAACACCATTGCCATATTGTGTTCATCGGCTGCATCAATAACTTCTTGGTCACGCATTGAGCCACCGGGTTGGATAACAGCGGTGATCCCTGCTTCATGGGCTTGGTCGATGCCATCACGGAAGGGGAAGAAAGCATCGGATGCCATCACAGAACCTGCGACTTCTAAATTCTCATCTTGGGCTTTGATGCCTGCGATTTTTGCGGAATAAACGCGGCTCATTTGTCCCGCTCCAACGCCAATGGTTTGCTGATTTTTGGTGTAAACAATGGCATTTGATTTAACGAATTTTGCGACTTTCCATGCAAATAATAAATCTCGCATTTCGTCATTGGATGGGCTGCGTTCGGTAACCACCTTGAGTTGATCTTCTGTTACCATGCCAATATCTTTATCCTGTACGAGCAAGCCGCCATTGACACGTTTAAACTCTTGCCCTGCCACAACTTCGCCCCATTGTCCGCATTCTAATAAACGCACATTTTTCTTGGCAGATACGGCTGTAATAGCCCCTTCGCTCACCTCTGGAGCGATAATAACTTCAACAAATTGGCGTTCAATAATGGTTTGTGCAGTTTCTTCGTCCAATGGCTGATTAAAGGCGATAATTCCACCAAAGGCTGAGGTTGGGTCAGTCTTAAAGGCAAGATCGTAGGCATCTAAAATAGTCTCAGCAATGGCAACGCCACAAGGATTAGCGTGTTTAACAATCACACAAGCTGGTTCATCAAACTGCTTGACGCACTCTAAAGCGGCATCGGTATCGGCAATATTATTGTAAGACAATTCACGACCTTGAAGCTGTTTAGCCGTGGATACAGAAGCCTCTGCGGGCTTAGTATCACGATAGAAAGCCGCTTTTTGGTGTGGGTTTTCACCATAACGCATTTCTTGAACTTTAATGCCTTGATAATTGAAAGTATTGGCAAAATCACTTTTTGTACCATCGCTTTGAATGTGTCCTAAATAATTGGCAATCAAACCATCATATTTAGCGGTATGTTCAAAAGCTCTAACCGCCAATTGAAAGCGAGTTTCGGGGAGAATACAGCCATCATTATTATCCATATCATCCAGTACGGTTTGATAATCTTCAGGGTTGACGACAATGGTGACATGAGCGTTATTCTTCGCAGCGGCTCTAACCATTGTGGGGCCACCAATATCAATATTCTCGATGGCATTTTCTAGGGTGCAATTTTCATCGGCGGTTGCGGCTTCAAAGGGATATAAATTAACAACAATCAAATCAATACGAGGAATATCATGCTCAGCCATGACTGCATCATCTACACCGCGACGAGCTAAAATCCCGCCATGAATCTTAGGGTGCAAGGTTTTTACCCGACCATCCATCATTTCTGGAAAGCCTGTGTAATCAGAGACTTCGGTAACAGCAATATTGTTATCACTTAATAACTTGGCAGTGCCGCCAGTAGAAAGTATTTCAATACCTTTTTTATGAAGTGCAGTGGCAAACTCAAGAATGCCATCTTTATCGGATACGCTGATTAAAGCACGAGTAACGGGTAAATTACTGCTTTGAGACATAGTGGGTTTCCTTCGGTTTGAGTTTAGGAGAGAGTTGAAGCTATAAAATCATAAATCTCATCGGTTGGAATATAAATCGCATCGCCGCCTTTGCGAGCTTTATATTCAAATTCATTATTCTTTAGTCCACGATCTGAAATTACAAAACGATGCGGAATGCCGAGTAATTCATGATCAGCAAACATAGCTCCGGGTCGCATATTACGATCATCTAATAGCACCTCATAGCCTTGTTTGACTAGCTCAGCATAGAGCTGATCCGCAGCTTGTTTTACCGCATCAGACTTAAAATAATTCAAAGGTACTAATGAAATTTGGAAAGGAGCCAGTGCCGTTGACCATACAATGCCTTGTTCATCATGATGCTGCTCAATTGCGGCGGCAACTACACGCGAAACACCAATGCCATAGCACCCCATTGTCATAATCTGGGCTTTACCTTTTTCATTGAGCACTGTGGCATTCAGAGCTTCGGTATATTTTGTGCCAAGCTGGAAAATATGCCCGACTTCAACACCCCGCACAATGGATAAAGTACCTTTACCATCAGGGCTAGGATCACCTTCAACAACATTGCGTAAGTCCATGAATTCAGGCTCTTTTACATCACGTTGCCAATTGACACCCGTTAAATGCACGCCATCTTTATTCGCACCGCAAACAAAATCTGCCATATTTTGGGTAGCGTAATCAGCAATCACGCGAATTGTTAAACCAACAGGACCAATAGAACCTGCCTGACAGCCTGCCGCCTTCTGAATATCCTCATCACTAGCAAAGCAAAGAGGTGATGAAATACCCTCAATTTTTTCGGCTTTGATTTCATTAAGCTCATGATCACCGCGTAAAACAAGAGCAACAACCTCATCATTTTCGCCATAGACCAATAAAGTCTTGAGCGTCTGTTCGGGAGATACATTAAGAAAACGTGAAACCTCTTCAATGCTATGCTGATTCGGCGTTGCCACCTCTGTCATTTCTTGCGATGGAGCAGGGCGGTCGCCTGTAGGTTCTAAGGTTGTCGCAAGTTCAACATTCGCGGCATAATCGCTTTTATCTGAAAATGCAATAGCATCCTCGCCCGCTTCAGTTAATACATGGAATTCATGCGACGTATTACCACCAATGGAACCCGTATCTGCCTGCACAGCACGGAATTCTAAGCCTAAGCGTTCAAAAATTCGTTGATAAGCGGCAAACATTGCATCATAGGTTTCTTGCAAAGACGCTTGAGTTAAGTGGAACGAATAAGCATCCTTCATTAAAAACTCACGAGCTCGCATAACGCCAAAGCGTGGGCGAACTTCATCGCGGAATTTGGTTTGAATTTGATAGAAATTAATTGGCAGCTGCTTATAGCTGTTTAATTCTTTGCGAGCATAATCAACGATAATTTCCTCATGAGTCGGACCATAGCAAAAATCTCGACCATGCCGATCTCGAATGCGTAATAATTCCGCCCCATATTGCTCCCAGCGTCCTGACTCTTGCCACAACTCAGCAGGCTGTACCGACGGCATTAACAGCTCAACCGCACCCGCTTTATTCATCTCCTCGCGGATAATCGTTTCAACTTTTCGCAACACCCGTAAACCAAACGGAGCCCATGTATAAAGCCCCGAAGCCAAGCGACGAATCAAGCCCGCCTTGAGCATTAATTGATGACTAACGATTTCTGCATCAGCAGGCATTTCACGTAAGGTAGAAATTGGAAATTGAGAGACACGCATAATGATTGTTTCTTGTTGAACAATAAAACCAGGGAGTATAACGCAATACGGCGAGTAACTGTCTAGTTTCACTTAAAATTATTTGGTTACTCAACATTAATATATGAAGCAATTCCTTTTACAAGCCTTCTAGCCGTTGGATTTCCTTCATTATGTCTTAATTTCCCTAGTCTTTTGAATACTTTGCTAATTGCTCCCTTGCCTTTCGGTGTCTTTCTCTTGCTTGTGCTAGGCTGATTTCTGGATATACGCCTAGTGCTAAGGTCTTTTGTTTTTTTAGGTATCGGTAGTTATAC
>JALWYT010000284.1 GCA_026992705.1 Thiotrichaceae bacterium | reverse complement strand
GAAAAAATCGCGGATCATGCTGAACTCAATGCAGTCAGTGAGTTTATCCACTTTGCTTGTACCTCAGAGGATATTAATAACCTCTCCTATGCCTTAATGCTCAAAGGCGGGCGTGATGAGGTCATGCTAGCCGAGCAGCAGCAAGTGATTAATGCCATCCGTGAATTAGCTCATGCCTATGCGGATATTCCTATTTTATCTCGCACTCACGGGCAACCTGCCTCACCGTCAACGCTGGGCAAAGAAATGGCGAATGTGGTTTATCGCTTGCAACGACAACATGAGCAAATCGCCAGTGTAAAAATCCTTGGCAAAATCAATGGAGCCGTCGGCAACTACAATGCCCACCTATCGGCATATCCAACGATTAATTGGGAAAAAGTTGCTGAAGAATTTGTTACCTCACTGGGCATCCATTGGAACCCTTACACCATTCAAATTGAACCCCATGATTATATCGCCGAATTATTTGATGCAGTGACACGCTATAACACTATACTAATCGACTTCTGCCGCGATATTTGGAGTTATATTTCACTCGGTCACTTCAAGCAAAAAGTTATAAAAGGTGAAGTCGGTTCCTCGACCATGCCACATAAAGTCAACCCAATTGATTTTGAGAACGCAGAAGGCAATTTAGGCATTGCCAATGCCTTGATGACGCACCTTGCTCAAAAACTACCCATTTCACGCTGGCAGCGTGATTTAACCGATTCCACTGTATTAAGAACCTTAGGCGTTGGCATTGGACATTCGAGCATTGCCTATCAATCAGCATTGAAAGGCATTGGTAAGCTTGAAGTGAATACCGAAAGCCTAGCGGCTGATTTGGATGCAAACTGGGAAGTACTTGCTGAACCCATCCAAACAGTTATGCGTCGTTATCATATCGAAAAACCCTATGAGAAATTAAAAGAGCTCACTCGTGGGCAGAAAATCACCACAGAAATCTTGCAAGATTTTGTCGCTAAGTTGGATATGCCACAAGAGGCGAAAGATGCTCTCGCTAAACTAACCCCCGCAAGCTATATCGGCAATGCGGCTGAACAAGCAAAACGAATCTAATGCCAATCACAAACTTAGAGCATTTGCTGGGTGGGCTTTCCACTCAGCAGTTTTTACAAGAATATTGGCAGCAAAAGCCCTTGCTTATTCGCCAAGCTTTTCCTGATTTTTACTCACCTATTTCACCCGAAGAACTAGCAGGGCTAAGTTGTGATACCGATGCTCCCTCCCGTATTGTCGCTGAAAAAGGTTTAGAGTCCGCTTGGCAAGCATTATATGGTCCTTTTGATGAGGATACCTTTGCAAACCTACCCGAAACGCATTGGACATTATTAATCAATGATGTTGATCGCTATTACCCCGAATTGCGGGAAAGTATTATTGAGCCATTTCGCTTTATCCCCGACTGGCGAATTGATGATTTAATGATTAGCTTTGCGGTTAAAGGCGGCTCGGTTGGTCCTCACACTGATGAATACGATGTCTTTTTAATACAAGCTTATGGGCAACGCCATTGGCAAATTGCAGATAAAAACTATAGTGATGATGAACTGATTCCTAATATTGATTTACGCATTCTCAAATCATTTGAGCCTGAACAAGATTGGGTATTAAACCCTGGGGATATGCTCTATTTACCGCCCAATATTATTCATCATGGCGTAGCCGTAAATGACTGTATGACCTATTCCGTTGGCTTCCGCTCCCCTAGCCAGCAAGATTTAATTTCAGCTTATCTTGAAGAATGTGCCGCTAAAAAGACAGCGAAACAACGCTATTACGATCCCAAACGGCAGTTGCAAGCCAATGCAGGGGAAATCACTCAAACCGATTTAGCGGGACTAAGACAATTATTATTAGATGGCTTAAATAAGCACCCAGAGTTTATTAATCAATGCCTTGGGAATTATTTAACCGATCTTAAAGGTGAGTTGCCTGATGAAAAAATAAGTTCTGAAACCTATGTGAGTGGTCAAAATTATGAACGATCTTCTAGCAGTCGCTTTGCTTATATCGTATATCCCGACAAAATAAACTTTTTTGCTAACGGGCGGTCTAAATTTTATTCAACTAAATTTATAGAATCTGCTAAATTCCTATGTGAGCATTATGTTTATAATACTTGTGATGTAAAACAGCATATGAACTCAACTGAGTTTGCAGAATGTTTTTCTAGTTTATTAAAGGCATCATTGATTAAACCAGCTCAACCTCAACACTGATGACTGTAAATGTACTATTAATATTGATACTTAATCAGAGCTCAAAAAAAACAGTAATTATTTCTAACAGGGACACCAATGAAACGCTTTAAACTGCTCTACCCTATTCTATTTATATTTATGACTATTCAATTAACAGGCTGTGGCTCTACACCTAAAAAGCCTGAGGCTAAGGTTGCTTCTAAGCCTAATAATACTCCAAAAGAAAAACGTGTCGTTATTCCATTTAATCCAAATCAGCTAGCAAAAGCCGCTATTGAAAGAACACGTCATCGTGTTCGCTATGATGGAAAATATATTCCATTACGCTACCCTTGGGGAGATGTGCCTCAGAATATTGGTGTTTGTACTGATGTCGTTGTGCGTGCCTATCGTCGTTTGGGGATTGATTTACAAAAAAATGTTCACGAGGATATGAAACGTCGATTTGATGCTTATCCTAGTAAGCTTATTTATGGAAAATTAGCCCCTGACTCGAATATTGATCATCGTCGTGTGGTAAATTTAGAGAAATTTTTCCAACTACATGGCAAACGTTTACCTGTTACCAACAATCCAGATGATTATCTTCCTGGTGATTTAGTTACTTATCGAATCAATGGTATTGCTCCTCATATTGGTATTGTTATAAACGAACGTTCAAAAGATGGTAAACGTCCGTTAGTTGTTCATAATGATGGTAAGGGACCAGTTAAAGAAGATATCTTATTTAGTATGCCAGTATTAGTGGGACATTATCGTTATTGGCCAACTCGTTCATACGTTAAGCGGTAAGTAGTTATTAATACTACGGGAACGACTACTATTGCAAAATATAGCGATCACTATCAACGGCTAAAAAATGAGCTGCATCATGCCAATCACCTAATACAATCCGTTTAGCTGTTTGCTTGTTTAATGAGAAAGAGTGGCTTGCCATGCGGTGGGTATGACCGTGAATTAATTGCGTAACATGATGTTCTTGCATAATATTTTCAACCACAGTCTGATTAACATCAAGAATATAGGCTTGTTTGGTGATGGTTTTTCTTTTGCTTGTATCTCTTAGCTCTTGGGCTTGTTGAATGCGTTCTTCAATGCTGAGATTGAGAAATGTTTTTTGCCAATTCTCAGAACGAAGTATAGTGCGTAATTTTTGATACTCAATATCATCCGTACATAGGGTATCACCATGCATAATTAGCGTAGCTTTACCATAAAGTTGAATAAGATAATGATCTGGCAATAATTGGCAGCCTGTTTTTTTAGCAAAATCATCTCCGATTAAAAAATCACGATTGCCTGCAATAAAATATAAATCAACTCCTGCCTGATTTAGTTCGTTGAGTTTTGAGATAACAGCTGAAAATGATTTGAATTTTGGAAGCTCAAGCATATCGTCGCCAACCCAATATTCAAATAAATCACCAAGAATATATAAGGCATCTGCTTGTGGTTTGATTTGCTCTAAAAATTCAAGAAATAATTGAATAATCTCAGGGCGGTGAATATCAAGATGTAGGTCGGAGATAAACCATGTTTTCATATAAAATGATGATCGGCTGGGCTACGTTACCGTAAAAAGCTCCAGCCTACAAACGCTGCTATAACGTTGCTCTATTCAATAATGCTTACTTTATTGATAATAACAGGCTCTAAAGGTACATCAGCATGGTAACCGTGATTCCCAGTTTTGACATTTTCAATTTTATGTACAACATCCATACCCTCAATCACCTTACCAAACACAGCATAGCCCCAACCTTGCTGTGTTTTACTGGTAAAATCAAGAAAACCATTTTCTTTCACATTAATAAAAAATTGAGAGGTAGCAGAGTTTGGGTCATTCGTACGAGCCATTGCTAATGTACCAATCTCATTTTTTAAACCATTGTCTGCTTCATTTATAATAGGAGCATCTGTTGTTTTTTCAGACATATTGGGATTCATTCCTCCACCTTGAATCATAAAACCAGGAATGACACGATGAAAAATTAATCCATTATAAAAACCAGAATTAACGTAATTTAAAAAATTTTCTACAGTTTTAGGTGCTTTATCTGCATATAATTCAGCAATAAAATCACCTTTTGAGGTTTCAAATTTAACTTTTGGATTAGACATTTCGTTGCAAGCTCCTAATAAAAATAAAGGAATAAAAAAAAGACTGAGTAAGCGTTTCATCATAAATCGCCCTTAAAGAAACTTTGTAAAGTGGATCATACCTCATTCTTTAGAAACAGTGAAAAGGTTCCTATAAACTTTCCCAGATCGCAGAATAATCTTCTTTTTCCATTTCTTCTTTAGTCGTTTTAGCTTTGATGGCTTTATAGCCAAATATACCAAAGCTACCTGTACACTCATCTCGGTGTGTAAGGCGAATCATTTCATCTTTTGATGATATTTCAATTTTGATTTTATCATTAGTTTTGAAAATTTGTGCAGGGAGTACTAATTCAGGCTGTGACCGAATGCCTTCAATCATGGGTAATAATAAGCCTTCTATCGGTAAGGATTGTGATAATGTGCGATTAAATACATGTTTAACAAGTACAGGACTAATCTGTGGAGCTAAAAACTCAATACCTGCACACAAACCACGTTGTTTAATAAACTCAAGCCAGCGGATTGTACCCACTTGCCATTTTCCCTCTTTAGAGTTATCTAATGGTGATATAGCAATGATTTCCCCTACCCTTGCACCTGAAGGCTGTTTATCTTTTAAACATAAGCCATAACCACCAACACTACTATTTTCCACATGCCAAATCTGTATTGGTAAAGATATTTCATGCTTAGTTGTGTTTGTTTTTAGGTTGACAGAACCATTCATTGAAATATCATGATTCAAAGCTGCAAAGATATAATCATCAATGTCTATTTCTTCCTGTTCTTCAAATTGATAACCTAAGTTAATTGCTGCGACAACATTAGCTAAACCTGTGACAACCTGAACATCTTCATTCTTTTTATAACGTTTAAATGCTCGGTTCCTGACTCGTGTAAAATGAAATACAAGACGTTTAGCAAGACTGATTCCTAAGCCTGTAAAAAATATATACTCCTTTGTTGCTCGTTCTTTTTCTTCCGCAGCAATATAACGGTCAAGCTTGGTAATTAATAACGATAAATCTAAAACCCGTATTGTCGGTGAATTAAGAATATCGCTAGTGGGTAGTAAAGCCGCATGAGTATCACTATTTAAGTGAATAACGTGACTCATTTCTGTAGTAATCGAATCTGCATTAAGGTGAATTTTTACCAGTGGTAATGCTGTACGGAAGAACTTATCAAGCTTTTCAATCTCTCCTTGACGCAAGCTATATGGATTTGATAACGCCAATAGATTGACATATTTATAAATATCAGTGATAGTTGCAAAACAAGCTTTATCTTTGATGACAGTAATATTGTCTAACTGGTTTTCATAAGCAAGTAAATATAAGTGGTGCATATCATGCCAGAGTGTATCACGTGTTTTTACATACACCATAAAAGATTGTAATAGTACCTGTGACATATAATCCATTGCACTATATAAAGCTCTTAATAAATACTTTTTAGTAACAGATGCTGTGGTCAGCATATCCAGTGCAGCTAGTTGATAAACACCTGCTAACTCTAATAATAAGGATTGTTTTAGCTCAAAAATTTGCTGGCTTTTTTTGGGTAAAGGAAAAGCTTGGTACACTAAATGCCGCTGCAAATTATCTAGCACTAGCCTTGTGACAGGGCGTAAATTCTCCCCTATTTCAATGCGTATCACTGGGGCAATATGACTTTGATTAAAATCCACTAGACCAAGATATAAACGGCGAGTGGTTTCTCCCATATTTGTAATTGGCAAATCATTTGCCCAAGCTTTTGCTTTGCTCGGTGTACGTGGAATATATTCCTTAGGTTTATTCTTTAGGGGCATTTTTTACGTTGCTTATTGTTTTAATACTTCGTGGTATATTAATAAATAAAAAGAGACTTATCCAAATTTATTCGACAGGCTGTTTCGATGGCTGTCCTGCAATTTCTTGTACTAATTTAGGGATCATATAGCCAGGGAGTTGTTGACGTAATTGCCGTATTAGCATTGTAGCTTCCTTGCTACTGACCTCAAAATGTGCTGCTCCTTGAACACGGTCTAATAGATGTAAATAATAGGGCATGACCTGATTTTCAACGAGGCTCTCACTTAATTGAGACAACGCCAGCACAGAATCATTCACGCCGCGTAATAATACACTTTGATTTAAAAGTAGCGTATTTATGGCAAAAAGGTCTGATAAAACTTTCGACACATCAACTCCTAACTCCTGAGCATGGTTGACATGCAGCACAATTATTTTTTGACAATCTAGTTTTTCAAACCACTGTAAAAAGTCCTGATTAATACGATCAGGCAAGACAATCGGCAACCTTGTGTGGATTCTCAGGCGTTTGACATGCGGAATCGCCGTAATTTGTTCGCACAAATTTTGTAATTTTTGATCCGATAAAACCAAGGGATCACCACCGCTGAGAATGACTTCTTCTATACGTTTATTCTCCGCAAGATAGATCAAACTTTTTGCCCAATTATCTTTGGCAGCATTCGCATCGGCATAAGGAAAATGGCGACGAAAACAATAGCGACAATGAATGGCACAAGCTCCTGTTGTTACAAGCAACACTCTCCCTTGATATTTATGCAATACCCCCTCCCCCACCATTGCCTCTGCATCGCCTACTGGGTCAAAATGAAAACCGTCCACAATTTGCATTTCATCATTAAGTGGCAAAATTTGACGCAATAACGGATCATGCCAATTGCCTTTTTCAATTTTATCAACATAGGCTTGCGGAGCTAATAAGCTAAATTGTTGGCAAATTTGTTCTGAGAAGTGAGTAGCATCAATAGGCAAATCCAAGGCTTTTAGTAAATCATTTGGCTGGCGGTAAGCATTGGCTAATTGTTTTTGCCAAGATTGTTTGCTATCTGTTTTGATTAAAGGCTGATTTTTCATAGACATTTCGGTTATTATAGGCAACTTTGTTGGATTGTAACGGTTTAGCATGGTACTAAAACTAGTTTTGAAAATTGGAAATGAAGCTTTAAACACTGATATAACACTTACCACCTTCGCTACTCATTAGACAGAGTAGTTACACATTAATTTAGAAAATGGAGTATCAATGGCATCATATAACACCAATGAATTTAGAAGTGGTCTAAAAATCATCATCGACGGTGAACCTTACACAATTGTTGAAAATGATTTTGTTAAACCAGGGAAAGGTCAAGCCTTTAATCGTACTAAAATCAAAAACCTCAAAACAGGTCGTGTGATTGATAAAACATGGAAATCCGGTGAAAGCGTCGAAGCAGCGGACGTAACTGAAGTGGATATGGATTATTTATACACCGATGGCGAGTTTTGGTATTTCATGGATCCTGTGACTTATGAACAACTACCCGCTAGCAGAGCTGCCGTTGGCGATGCGATAAACTGGTTAAAAGAACAAGAAAGCTACCAAATTACTTTATGGAATGGAGCTCCCTTAACGGTCACGCCACCGAATTTTGTTGAGTTGAAAATTTCCAAATGCGACCCTGGTGTGCGTGGAGATACTGCTCAAGGAGCAACAAAGCCCGCTACGGTGGAAACAGGTGCAGTCATCAAAGTACCATTATTTATTGAAGAAAATGATGTTTTGAAAATTGATACTCGCACAGGTGAATATGTTGCTCGGGTAAAAAGTTAAGATTGCCAAATGACAGCATGGATGCCTGTTGCAACAAAAGAAACCCTGCAAGCAAGAGCTGCGATGAATCAACATATTCGTGCTTTTTTCCAAGCACGAAATGTCATGGAAGTGGAAACCCCTGCTCTCTCACAGTTTGCTAATACGGATCCAAACATCGAGAGCTTTAGCATTGAGGATACTACTGACAAACGCTATTTGCATACCTCACCCGAGTATCCAATGAAACGCCTACTCGCCGCTAACGTCGGTGATATTTATCAAATCAGCAAAGTTTGGCGAGCAGGTGAAGCAGGCTCACGCCACAATCCTGAATTTAGCTTATTAGAATGGTATCGCCTTGATTTTAGCTATCATGATTTAATGCAAGAAGTGGAAAGCTTGTTGCTAGAGCTTATTCCCCAACTTAAAGGCAAATCACACAAATTAAGCTATCGCCAAGCCTTCCTTGAAACATTAAGCATTGATCCCCATTGTGCGACAGATATTGAATTATCGCAGTGTATGCAATCGCAAGGCTTAACCGTTGAAGGCGAACTGGATTATTCAACCAAGCTTGATGTTTTGATGACTCATTGCATTGAACCGACATTTGCGACGGATTGTTTAACGTTTATTTATGATTACCCCAGCCAACAAAGTGCATTAGCGACGATTAGAGAAGACAATCCTCCTGTTGCAGAGCGTTTTGAGGTTTATATCGGTTCATTAGAGCTAGGTAATGGCTATCAAGAATTGCAGGATGCTGTTAAAAATCAGCAGGTCTTACAGCAGGAAAATGCACAGCGAAAACAAAATAAACAAACGATTATGCCTGAAGATCAATACTTTATTGCAGCAATGCAATATGGATTGCCGATGTGTTCTGGTGTTGCTTTAGGTTTAGACCGTGTATTAATGGCAAAACTTAATAAAAAAAACATACAAGACGTTATCAGTTTTCCTTGGTCAGTGGCATAATGCCCACCCATTTATGATGAACGGAGATAGTTTAATGAACTTTTTCATTTCAGATGCACATGCAAACACACCTGCCCCACAAGCAAGTGGTGGTTTAGAATTTTTAATTATGATCATTGTTTTCTTTGCCATTATGTATTTTATGATTATTCGCCCTCAACAAAAAAAGCAAAAAGAGCATAATGCACTACTTGCATCACTTTCAAAAGGCAATGAAGTTGTTACTAATGGCGGAATTATCGGTAAAATCACAGCAATTGGTGATAACTTGGTTGAAATCAAAGTCGCAGAAGGCACAAATATTCGTGTGCAAAAACAAGCCATTGCAGCTGTAATGCCGAAGGGAACAATGAAGAATTTATAGATGTAACTACTCTGTAGCAAGCTGGTAAGTAATTGATTATTCGGGACGCTGTAAATACATCCATGTAAGCTCTAAGGCAGCATCTCTGCTGCCTAAGCCCGAATAATCAATCACTTACCAGCTTACATATAAACTGTACGGATTCAGGTTAAACTTTAACTTTCATGATTGCTTAAGCTTAAGGCGATATACTCTTGCTTTTTTCGACTAAAAAATACCCAGAACCTAATAATTGGGACGCTAACAATGAATCGATATCCTCTATGGAAATATTTGCTAATTATTACTGTTATTATAATTAGTGCCATTTTTGCATTACCTAACCTCTACCCATCTGACCCTGCTATACAAATTACACCAACTGATGAACAAATAATTGATGATACTTTATCAAAGCGTATTAGCAATTTACTTGATGTTAACAAGCTTCCAAAAAAAGCAATCGAATTTGAAAACAATCAGCTACTTGTACGATTTGAACAGCCAAGTATTCAACTGGAAGCGGCTGATATTATTAAATCAGAACTTGGTAAAGATTATACAGTGGCATTAAACCTCGCTCCTGCAACGCCAAAATGGTTGCGTAGTTTAAGTGCTGATCCGATGTATTTAGGCTTAGACTTACGCGGTGGCGTGCACTTCTTGATGGAGGTTGATACTTCTGCGGTTATTGATAAAAACTTAAACCCTATTGTTCGTGATATTAAAGATTTACTGCGTCAAAAATCTATCCGCTACAGTTTAGTCGCTCGCAAAGACAATATGATTATTGCAAAATTTAAAGATACTAATACTGCAAAACAAGCATTTAATAAAATCCTTTCAGAATATCGCCAGCAATTAGATATAAAATTAGATACCACTGGATTTATTGTTCAAGCACAGTTGAATAATCAAACACTCACTAGCATTAAGCGATTTGCGATCAAACAAAATATTGTCACTTTGCGTAAACGGGTAAATGAATTGGGTGTATCAGAACCCATTATCCAACAACAAGGCTTGGATAGAATTGTAGTACAGCTCCCTGGTGTACAAGATACAGGTCGAGCAAAAGAAATCTTAGGTGCTACTGCAACACTTGAATTCCGCATGGTAGATGAGCAAAATAATCCATTCCAGGCAAAGTCTACAGGGCGTATTCCCATCGGGAGTAAACTGTATAAAGAGCGAAATGGGAACCCCATTTTGTTAAAGCGTCAAGTTATGCTAGAAGGTGATAGTATCATTGATGCTTCTGCTACTTTTGATGAAAATGGCAAACCTGCTGTTAGTATTACACTTGATAGTAAAGGTGCTAAAAAATTTGCTAAAGCTACTCGAGCTAACGTAAAAAAATTAATGGCAGTTGTCTTTATTGAAACGAAAATCAATACTCGCATTATTAATGGTAAACAAGTCACTGAAAAAGTTACAACTGAAGAAGTGATCAATGTTGCTCGTATTCAAGAAGAACTTAGCAAACGTTTCCAAATTACAGGTTTAGACTCTCCTAAAGAATCTAGAAATCTTGCTTTATTACTCCGTGCTGGTGCCTTAGCTGCTCCTGTATATATTGTTGAAGAACGTACTGTTGGTCCTAGCCTTGGACAAGAAAACATTGATCATGGTTATACTTCTGTAAAGATTGGCTTTATCCTTGTACTAATCTTTATGGCTATTTATTATAAAGTCTTTGGCTTAGTTGCGAATGTTGCTTTAACGCTTAATCTTGTATTAATTGTTGCTGCATTATCAGTTATGCAAGCCACACTCACCTTACCAGGTATTGCCGGTATCGTTTTGACCGTTGGTATGGCAGTGGATGCCAATGTATTGATTTATGAACGGATAAAAGAAGAACTAAGAAATGGCGTTACACCACAAACTGCGATTAAATTAGGCTATGAACGGGCTGTATCAACCATCGCTGATGCAAATATTACGACCTTAATTGCCGCTATCGTGCTTTATGCTTTCGGTACAGGACCAATTAAAGGTTTCGCCGTTACTTTGGCAATTGGCATACTCTCTTCCATGTTTACAGCAATTATGGTGACACGAGCGATTATTAACAAAGTTTATGGTAATCGTCGTGTTAAAATGCTGTCTATTTAATTGGGTGAACCTACTATGAATACAAAGAACAAAAAAATTATTAACTTCATGAGAGTACAAAAAGCCGCGGTTTCCCTATCAATTTTCTTAATTGTTATCTCGATTGGTTCATTGATTTATAAAGGACTTAACCTTGGTTTAGACTTTACGGGTGGTGCTCTTATTGAAGTTACCTATCCAGATAGTGTTGAGCCTGAAAATATTCGAAACTTACTTACAAATGCAGGTTTTAAAGATGCGATGGTACAACACTTTGGTACATCCAAGGATATTATTATCCGTCTTGCGCCACAAGAAGGTGCTGAAAGAGACAAAATTATTGAAAATGTCATGTCCATATTGCAAGCGGATAATGCCAATGTAGTAAAAAAACGTGGCGATAACCTTGGGGCTCAAATCGGTGAAGAATTAAAAGAAGACGGTGGTCTTGCCATGTTATATGCACTGATTGGTATTCTTATCTATGTCGCCTTACGGTTTGAACTACGTTTTTCAGGTGGTGCAATTTTAGCTTTAATTCATGACGTCGTTATTACATTAGGCTTCTTTTCAATCACAGAAATTGAATTTGATTTGACAGTACTTGCTGCAATTTTAGCAATTATTGGCTATTCACTCAATGATACTATTGTGGTTTTTGACCGAATCCGTGAAAACTTCCGAAAATATTTAAAGAAAGAAGCTGAAGAAGTTGTTAATATTTCAATTAATGACACACTTTCAAGAACACTGGTTACTTCATTGACAACATTGATTGTTTTAATTGCCTTATTCATTTTTGGTGGACAAATTATCCATAACTTTTCCCTTGCAATGATTGTTGGTGTTATTATTGGTACTTATTCATCAATTTATATTGCAAGTAGCTCACTCTTAATGATGGGTGTGACTAAAGAAGCTCTACTCCCGCCAGAAAAAGATGATAATGAATTAGAACACATGCCATAATACTTTTTATTTCAGGAGACCCTACTCAAGT